>CANGOT010000039.1 GCA_947455425.1 Chitinophagaceae bacterium
ATCGTATTTATAAATAGTTGTTATAGACATTTGCAATTGTTTTGATTCAAAAGTATGGAATGCTAACGATGTAAAATGATTATGATTGGAATGATTTTTATAAATAATTCAGAAAAAAGAAGATTGAAAAAATAAAAAAAGGTTTCAATTTCTTGAAACCTTTTTTTATTTTGTGGGAGTTGACGGGGTCGAACCGCCGACCCTCTGCTTGTAAGTGTATTTTTACAATGCTAAATCCTTGATTTTATTGAGTTTCAGAAATCTATAAGTACACAAAGTAACACATTTTTTAGCAAAATGCCACTTAGAAAGTGCACTTGTAAAATCTTTTACGAAATTAATATAAATGACTAATCTGAACTAAGAAGATATTTATAATAAAACAAGATATGAAAAACAAATACCATCCCCTAATGACAAAAAGCCTAGCTAACGAAGTTGAAGAATATTATAACAATAAGCTAATAGGAAAAACATTTCCAGTTACTTTAGGCTTATCAACTATCCAAGTACCCATTGACTACATATTTTCTCATATGGTGGAAGAAAATGCTTACGATGTTATACTACAGTCTGGAATGGAGGGCATTGAATTTAGGGAGATTTATATGGTTCAAAACTTGAATAAAATTCGATTGTTTGATTATTTGGAAATAATTGGCGAAGAGTTTCCTTATGAAAGATTTGGGATAGGGTATTGCAAACTACTACCCGAGAGAGATGAAAATGGGATTGATTTGTATTTGTAGAAACTTGCACCATCTATAGTAAATGATTAAACGCCCGATTATAGGCGTTTAATCATTATATTAATTAAAAGAGAACAAATATTTTGTTGTTACAATTATTTTTTCTTGTCCCTTAACATCGCTCTAATAGATTGCACAGCCTTTTCAGCTTTGCTCACCATTACAGAGCTGGTATTCAAGCTAGCATCATTTGTGATTATTGTAATTTCATCACCCACAAGTTTTAATTGAAATGCTTCTGAATGAACTAAACGCTCTCCATTCATTAGTGTATAAGCAGAAGATACTGTATCAGTTTTTACAGAAACCACATCTTTGTAGAAGAATTCATTAGTTGACTCGTTAATGTATGTGTTTTTAATCCAGTTATAATGACATTTGTAACTACACAAATAGTTTTCAGTAAATGCAAACACTTGAATTGTCCATATAGAGTATCTATTGATACCGTCTTTTCCTTTTTTCATTAAAATGTCTATAACATCAAAACCGCCGATGTTCCAATAAACAGGACCTACAACTAATAATGATTCAGCAACTAAATCTTCTTTGGAGATTCCTAATTTATCATAAGGCCTGCTTATTATTATAGATTGTATATCCTCTTCAAGCCAAGAATCCATTTGCGAATCACTTGGCTTAAGTGCTTCTTTTTTGTTTTGATTATTGTTGTGAATTAATATCGCAACAAATGGTGTAGCAAAAATTAAAAACATTGGAACTGCAATTGCTAAATCATTAGACGAATAATCTTCAGTTAAAGAGGAAAACATCCCGAACAACGATATAATGAAAAACACACCAGAAAGCAATATAAATGGGATTGCAACTTTATTAGCTTTAGTAAAATAAAATTTAATTTTTTCTCTTTTTTCCATTTTTTTATTTTTTCTTATCTCTTAACATGGTTCTAATTGATTGCACAGCCTTCTCCGCTTTACTAACCATAACAGAAGATGTATTCAAACTTGCATCATTTGTAATAACCGTAATCTCATCACCAGCTAGTTTTAATTGAAATGCTTCCGAATGAACTAAACGCTGACCATTCATTAGAGTGTAAGCAGAAGATATTGTGTCCGTTTTTACTGAAACTACATCTTTGTAAAAGAATTCATTTGTTGACTCATTTATATAAGTGTTTTTAATCCAGTTGTAATGACATTTATAACTGCATAAATAATTTTCAGTAAAACAGAAAACTTGGATAGTCCATATTGAATACCGATTAAACCCATCTTTCCCTTTTTTCATAAGAATATCTTCCTGGGAAAAACCGCTCACATTCCAGTAAATTGGACCAACGACTAGTAAAGACTCAGCCACCAAATCCTGTTTTGTTATACCTAATATATCATATGGTCTTTTTTTAATTACTTCATTAATATCCTGTTCCAGCCATGAATCCAGTTGAGCCTCAGTTGCCAATCCCTTATCATTGTACTTATTATAAAGAAACAGTCCGCCGCCTCCAAAAAACAATATACAAGCTATACCTAATCCTACCTCTCCCTTAAAAAGCAAAAATAAACCTGCTAATGCAAATAATGCAAAGCCTACGTAGGCAATACCAGGTACTTCATTGTTGGGAGTATTAAACCATTTTTTAATTTGTTCTCTTTTTTCCATTTTGTTTTGTTTTTATTTGTTTATAAATTGATTAAATATTTCATTTTTTGGAATAATTATATTGTTTTGTAAAAACTCTAAATCATCATTTTCTAATTTTAATTCTTTACATTTCTCTATCAGAATACAATAATTTGGCTCGGGCAAAAGCATCCCATTTCCTTCGAAAAAATCATAATTAATTATGGCTGATAAAAGATAGTATTTTGCATCATCTGTAATTTGAATTGCTGAATTAATGTATTGTGTTATTTTTTTTACATCACTATATGCTAATGATTTTATCCGCTTGCCATTTATTAAGCAAATAGCACAATAGAAGTAAGCGTCAGCATTAATCGGGTTATTTTCAATTTCTATTTCTAATAGTTTCTTTGCGATTTCATAATTTTTTAAATTAAGATGTAATAAAGCAGTATTTACTTTATCATTTGATAATTGCCCGCTATTTATATACTGTTTTGATAGAAAGGCATTTAATTTGAATGGACTTGTTTTTCTTGTAGTAACATTTACACTATCGCAGAAATCGCATTTCATAACTCTGGGGGATAGTGAGGCACCACAAGAAGCACAAGAAAGAATTTCTATTTTACTCATAGTTATTTCATTCCCATTCTTTTCATTAAATTGTCAATGTCTTCCTTCCATTCCTTTGTTCCTATTTTTGAAGCACATTCTAAAATCACTTTTATTTGAGTATTTTCATCAATCTTAGATAAAATGTTCTCTATTTCTTTTGTTTGTTTTTCCATAATTTATTTTATTGTATTAATAGATTTGATATTTTTTGCGATTATGTAAAGAGATATTTCAATGAGTAATATTAAAATAAATGCAATAAAATAAAAGTTGTCATTAAATTCATTTGGACTTAGAATTGCTAAAACAAGTGAAGCAATAAACAAGACAGGATAAATAAAAGAAAGGCTTATTTTATATCCGTTGCTTATATTATCTCTGGATAACATGAAAATGAGGATTGTATTGATGATTAATACAATGTCAACCGAGAGATAATTGAAAGGCAAATATTTGGAAATTAGTAACCCAACAGTTGTGTTTACTATTACAGATAACGTACCTATGAATAAAATAATTTTAGTCATAATTTTCTAATTCATAAAGTTGGTGGCGGTGGTGGAGTGTGATTAAAGAAATTTGAAAACTCGGGTAATTCAGTAATTAAAATCCAATTTTCTAATCCTGTTTTCCAAATTAAAGATTGTTTATTTACTCTTGCCTCCGATATTAATTGTGATAATTGAGCAAAACTTAAAGGCCCATTTTGTTGATTGTTTATTAACACGTAATATAATGTTGGCGGATATGAATGAGTATTATTTCTATTTAGGTTCTCCGAAATATTGCTCATTTGATTGACCACTCCAGCACCTAAACCAAGCCCTAAACCAGCACCCATTAAATTGCCAGCTAGACCACCTTCATTCTTAGCAGCGTTATCTAAAACATCAAAGCTTCTGTCCAATTGGTAAAGTTCCTTACCTGTTATTTTTACTTTAGCTGCTAGATTTTTTGCCTCTTTTAGTTTTACTACACTAGTGTCATCATTAGGGACGTTGATAGACATAATGTAGAAGTTAACAATCTCAAGTCCGAACTTTTTAAATTCTTCTAAGATATTTTCCTGACAGAATAATGATAGTTCTTCAAGAAAAACATTTATTTCTAGAATTGAAATACTCTCCTTGATTATTTTTTTTGAGATTAAACTTGTTAAAGAGGATATTATTTTCCCTTTAAAGTATTCTTGGATTTTTTCCGCAGAAAAGGAAGTTAAATTCCCTGTAAGGTTTTCTAAGAATGTTCTTGGATTAGAAATCTTAAATCCATATTGTCCAAAAGCTCTTACTGGAATAATAACAGCATACTTCGGGTCTTCCAATAAAATGGGAGTTGTTGTGCCCCACTTATTGTCTAGTTTTGAAATAAGGTTAACATACCAGACCTCTGCTTGAAAAGGAGAGTTACCACCAAATGGTAAATTGATTATTTTATTTAGCAGGGGTATATTCTCTGTTTTAACTGTATAAGTACCACTAGTAAATTCATCTAATACAACTCCTCCCTTAACAAAAAAGGCGTGTTGTGCAGGATTAACAACTACTTGAGTTCCTATTCGCAAATCATTGGAAGGAAATTTCCATATAAATTCGTTCTCTTCCGCTTGATATTTAACTATATCAATTAATGCCATAGAATCAGCTATATATAATGATAAAATTTCACCTATCTCCTTTACTAAATTTATTTCATTTTACTCTCAAAAGTCTACCTACAGTTGGCATATCGAACTTGGTTTACAATCAATTTGTTATCCTTCCAAAAAGCTCATGTAGACTACACTAAAAATTCCCAGTACTTTTCTATCTGATAATTCCTAACTATACTTCCAAATTCTAATGACCTTGAAGAGACTAAAGTAAAATCTCTGGAATATTGAACACCTTTGTTCATATCAAATTGCATATTGTGTTCAGAGCCGAAATGCCTGATTTTAAAATAATTTCCTAGTATTTCTAAATCCAAAATTTTTTGTGAATTATAGTTAATCAGGATAGCAAGTCCCATCATACATATTCAGGTCTTTATATTGATAGGATTTTTCTTTATAGTCAAAGTCAATCGTATATGCTATTGGACTAAGCCAAAGTTGAGAATTATATTTGTAAATTTTGGCATATCGAGTTTTACCTAAATTACTTGTATATCTTATCATAGTACCATTGGTACAACTTCTTTCTTCTGAATTAATCAACTTGTCAGCATCTACATCTGAAACTTTATCGACTATTGTCCAAGTACCATAAAAACTTTCATTGTTTCCCGAAGACCTACCAATTGTATTTTTATATGTTTCGTCGTATTGTTCTGATGTCCCCCAATCCTCGCTAGAAACATAGGTTCCATCGCAACTCAAGATTGTGACATAATTTTTTGTCATACCAATCGCTTCTATGGTAGATGAACTTTTGAATTTCTTACCACAAAAAGTTTCTTTTGATTCTTTTTTTGATTCTTTTTTTGATTCTGTTTTTTTTATGTCATTACCGCATCCACAAGCAATGACTAAAAATAGTCCAACAACACAAGTATATACTGAATTTGTTATATAGTTTTTCATTCTTAGTTAATGGTATTATTATTTGAAATATTAAATTATTTTTTGTAACCACATTCCTCCAATGCTTTTCTATATTCCTCTATTGCTAGTCGTTTGTATGAATCAGGTAGATGGTTATACTCTACAGCACCAGGTAATAAGCTAGTCTCACATCGGTAGTTAGCATTTTCTGTGTAAAACATTCGACGAGCTCTTGCAGTCTCATTTAATTCTTCTTTGTCATTATTGTGCATCTTACATGTTCCTCTAGCTGTTTGTCTTGCATATTCAAGTAGTTCCTCTAGATTTTTTATATTGTAATAATCTATTTCTTTTTTATTGCCATTTTTGGAATTACAGCTAGAGATAACAAATACAATGAAAACACAGTATAAAATAATTCGTCTCATATTTTATTTTTTTGCAAATACACTACTTAATACTTTTTTCTCAAATATTAATCAGTTGTATATTGCTACTTTAATGATTATTTTAATACTTTTGCGGTATGATAAATCTTGGAGATAGTATAAAAAAATTTCGAGAGCTAAAAAATATAACTAGAGAAAAAATAGCGGCTGATTTAAAGATGTCTCTTAGTAATTATTCAAAGATTGAAAGAGGGGAAATAGATTTGACAATTTCTCGTATTCAAGAAATTGCCAATATCTTAGAAGTAGATGTATCGCAAATATTGAATTTTGATGCAACAAATATTTTCAATATATCGAACAACAAACTTGTTCAAGGTGTTAAAGTTGAGAATATGCAAGTTCAAAATGATGAATACAAGGACAAGTATATCAAAATGCTTGAAGAAGAGATTGAGAGATTAAAGAAGAATTTTAAATAGCTCAAAAGGAAATTATTCAAAGCATTTATTATACTGCATTTTATCAAAATCTAAATTAATCTGAAATATTATTTCTTTCTGTATTCTATGCCTTCAACTTTTGTAGTTTTTCTCTCCTTCAATTGATAATACAAGTTAGCCCCCAAGTTGAATAATCCTTTTAATAGCCAGAATATCAGTCATACAGCATTGTAAACAATAAGAATACTCAGATAACCCAAAAATATTAATACAATAACAACAAAATAAATTAGTGCTCCAGAGCCTTTGCTCTTTTTACTGCCCCAACTGCTTCTGAAGGATAATCCTGCTATACCTGTTCTTATAGAAAATCCCTTAGAGCCAAAAGAACCATACTTTGAGCGATAACTACTTGAAACACCAGAGCCACTCATATTTAAGCCCCAGCCTTTATTTCCTCCAACTCTTCTAAAAAACCTAAAACCCATAAGTGTTTATTTTGGTTTGCCAAATATAAAGTTGATTGAAAATAATTATTTTCTACTCAATAATAAATTCAAGATATTTATTAATACAGAGCCCTTCAGTTCTGTATTTTTTTTAATATTAATCATATCAGCCCTGAATTTCTATTCGAGGCTCTTTTATATACCCTTTTGGGTACATATTTACTATTATAGTTTAAATAAAAATGGTGTTACAATTTGTAACACCATTTTCTTAGGCAGCTTTTTCTTTTAACCATCTTTGGATTGTTGATTTTCCAACTCCTATTTGTTCCTCGATTTCTCGTAGGCTTAACCCATCATTGTTAAGATTGATTGCCAGCTCTTTTTTGATTTCCTTTTCTATTTGTTTATTTTTAATGCTTGCATCAGTTAAATGCTCATATTCATTTTCGCAAGCTAACATTTCAAAACCTAAGAAACTGCCGTCTTTATTAAGTTTTGTAGAAATTACATTTTCTATATCAAACAGAATAGAACTAGACCTACACTTAATTTGTTTGATGTATTTCTCCTGTTTTCCATTACAACTTTTCCCAATAGCTGATATACTATCAGCAAAATTTGATAATTGTTTACTGCCAGCTAAATCGTTATTGGTAATTGGCTGCCCACTTTTGATTTTAGGGGTGTGTGCCAACACCAGAATAGATAGCTTGTATTTCGTTTTTAATTGATTTAGTTTTCTTAGTATTTCTAAAGCAACTTTAGCTTCTTGTGTAGTCTCAGTTTTCAAGTATGTTAAATTGTCTATAATCAATACCTGTGGTTGTAACTCAATAATGCTTTGTTCTATTTTTTTAAGTATCATTTCATCTGGGCTGGTGCCGATATGTTCTTCTGCCAATGCTCGAAAGTCTATGTTATCAATATGAAAGTTTTGGCTGAACTTGTATGGCACTCCATATTCATCTGTATATCTAAGCTCAAATTGTTTATCTGACAACTCGAAATCATAGAAAAGGACTTTTTGCGGTTCAGTTTCATTTGGTAGAATATCCATAACACTTTTTCCTTTTGTTAAAGCATCAGCAATCTGGGTTGCCCAAATACTTTTACCAGTGCCGTTGTCACCAAATAAAATATGCAATTCACCACTAAACCATAATGTTCCTACTAACTTTTTTATTGGTGGTTGATTCTTAGCATCTTCCATTCTTTGGTGTGCAGTTCTAGGCAGCTTCTTATTTGATATTGGTTTAGTATCATTCAATATAACTGTTGGTTTTTCAGAATTAATTGTAACACCATTTTTGGCTGCTATGAAAAAAAGAGTATTCAGTTTTATATCTCCATTATAGGTTTGCAAAAGATTTGTAAACTTTTCATCGCATTCACTTTCGTCATATTTATCTGAATGCTTACTGATAGCATGAAAAAATTCTCTACCCGTTTCTTCTAGTTCACATAAAGCAAACCCAATTTTAAGCCAGTCCTGATAGTTATCTGTAATATCAATGTTGCTTTCTTCAATTTTTGCCAACAATAGTCTAACATCTGAAAGCTTTTTATCATCACTATTATTAGCAACTGGTTTTATTGAATTTCTTTTTTCATTCACACCCCAACTCTTTAAAAAATTATCATCTAATCCTTTTACAACATCGGTATTCAAGTAAGCATTTTCATCATAACTTAAAAAACAAGCACGACTGTAATCCTTGCACTTTTCATCTATTTTATATCCATAAGTTTTTATTAGGTAGTTTTCTACGGCAAGAAAGTATTCTATATGTGTTACTATATCAGCTGGAATTTTAATAAACCATTTATATCCATTTTTACTTGGTGAAATGAACAATAAAGCTGTTTCAATGTATTTATCTGAAAGCAGGTTGTTTTTTATATCTATCATTTCTTCCGCTTTTAAATTATCTAAATCAATACATAAATAGCCTGAATGAGAAACAATGTTTTCTTTGCATCTGCTTCGGAATAGGCCACTTGGTGTGACGCTTTGCAGGTTTTCAGCCTTTACTTTGTCACGTTCTTTCTTATCCTTAATCTTACTGATTACATTGGTTAGGTCTTCAAGATTTTTTTCAGTTGTAATCATTTTGTGTAAATCCAGAATATTTATAGTTTGATTAGGGAGCGTATTTTTTATTGGTGCTCGGAACAAGCTAAAACTTGGAAAGTTGTCTGTTAGTGTTTTTTCATTTGTCATCTTTTATAAAAGTTTTACTGAATGCCGTATCTATTAAATGGAGGATAACAGCGGTGTTATTATACTTGAAAGCCTTGTTAGAAGCAAGGCTTTCTAATTTCATTTTGGTTTCAGGATGAATCCTCATCGTGAAAACCTTTGTCTTTTTTTCTTTTCTCATTTTTTTTGTTTTAAGAAAATTGTTATTTGAACTCCTGAAAGGTGTTCTGTAATAAATATACTCGGAGGTGTAAAAAAGTAAATACTATCAGTACATTTTTTATAGAAAAATAAAGTGTCCCAATATTTTATATAAATCAGGTATTTACTGTGGGACGGGACAGTGGGACAGTTGGTGTCATAATTACTTTCAGAAGAAGAGAATATATATATATATATAAATATTGTATACACATTTTCCTCTTAATGAAAGAAATGAAGTCATTTGTTGTGTCCCATTTTACTGTCCCATTATTCTGTCCCACTGAAATGTCCCACATATAGAAGACATTTCAAATTTAAAAACAGTACCCTCGAGCATAAAGTAATTCAAGTTTTATCCTTGAAAAATGTTCGGGCAAAGCATTAGCATCAAGCTAAAAGCCATTATTTACTTATGTCATATTGTGTAGAAAAGTGTACCTGAACAGTTGCTCTACTATCAATGGCATCCAACTATGCAGGAACGTTGTTGGTTTTCGTTATTGATGCTATTGAAGGGTTCTAGCGAACCAAAATCCATACTCATGATGGATTAGTACAAATATACGAAATATATAAAAAAAATGCAAGTCAGTTAACACAATAATAACATACCCCCTCCTTCCTGCCGTTATCACCCTTAAATATACAAGTAATACCCCCTATGTGTATAAACATTGATTGTGTGTTCAATTTTTTTTTTTTTCAAAAAATTGGAAAAAAATTCAGTTATGACCTTTTCCCAAAAATTTTTTTTGCATTTTTTTTCAGAAAATATTTAACCCTCTAGTATCTATTAAATGTATTAATTATGTATACTTTAATGTACTTTTCCAGCACCTTAGCACTATACGTATATATAACGAAATAACCAATATTTCAAGGATAAAAGCAACCCTTTAAGCAAGCACTCGATGGTTTTTAATTGTTTTTCAGAAAAGTTAATAAATGAACAACAATATCAACAGTAAAAGATAATCCAAGAATCTTTTTCTTCTCCGACTTTTGAACATTCATCACATCATTTATATAGCCATCTGGGAATGTCATCATTCGTTCTCTTTCCAGTACAGAAGGAACTCGGTAGCATCCATTCGGAAAATCATATTGAGATTTAATCAGCCCTTTCTTACTTACATAGCCACTTCGTTTCAGGATAGCTGGGTACTTTAATAGTTTTTCATCTGTTGGCAACTGAGAAAATTCTTTATCCTTAAAAATGATGTTACCCATATTCATATTATAGTGTCTGTTTATTCCACTAGTTAATGTTACATCACCAGAGAGAAGAACATTAGCTTTTTCTCTGTCAACAAAACCATTAACCAATATATCCTGATAACTTTTTCCATTTGCCAATGGAACTGTAACATTTGGAATGTTCGTCCAATATAGCCTACGTCTGTGAGCTGGTGCTACCAATGCAGAATCAATTTTCAACATTTTTAAATCAGGAAAAATTTCTCTCAATTCATTTGTTATTGTATCTCGGTCCTTGTTGGTCATACTTGCAACATTTTCCATCAGGAAATATAACTTCTTATTAGAGTATTTAAAAATGTTGATTTGATTCAAAATGCGAAGAGCATCGAAAAATAAGGATGAATCAGGTCCATCAAGTCCAGACCTGTCTTTACTGTTGATGCTGGAAAGCTGAGTACAGGGTGAACCAAATATAACAAGGTCCACATCAAGGTAGTTCATTGCGTTAATTCTCCTAACATCGCCAATCTGTTGAAAGTTGGTGCAACCAGAATAATGATAGTTCTGCACAGCGATGCAGTGTTTATCGATTTCGCTGCTATAATAATTATTGATTTTAAAGCCTGCTCGTTCTAGAGCTAGGTATGCTGCCGAGCAGCCATCGAATAGGGATAGGACATTGATGCCATTTTCATAGTTTTGAGTTTCCATAGAATATTTCTAAATAAATATTCCCCACCCCTAGAAACCCTGGACTTTTTCTATGGGAAACCAAAAAAAATGCACACTTTTATGAAAAGTGAACATTATTCAATAAAAATGGCTGAAACCCACGACTGTCATAGGTTTCAATATTTACATCATAAGTGGCAAAAAAATTAATGTTCACTTATGATAAAAATATTTGTATGTGAACTTTTTTCGCTGCATCCTCGCGATGTCATTAAATAAAAAGAATATGTCATTAAAAGGAACTTCAACCACCACAGATTACATTGATTTTAGTAAAGTAGCAACAACAGCACAAAAACTGTTGAAAGATGATAAAACCAAATTATTGGGATTATATATAATTGTGGGAGCGAACACTGGACTTAGGGTTTCAGATATATTGAATTTAACCTGGCAACAAATGAGAGAAGATTTAGTTACAATCAATGAAAAGAAAACTGGAAAGAAAAAAACATTCAAGATAAATTCAGTTGTTAGAGGTGCGTTAGATAATTTTAACAATGATTTAGCTGGTTACATATTTGTTAGCCAAAAGAGAACAGTTTATCGCAGACAAACGATAAATAGATTACTAAAGGAAGTGTTTGCTAAGGAAGCTAAAAAAAATAATATATCCAGCCACTCGTTAAGAAAGAGCTTTGGACGAAGGGTATTTGAGAATAATAATGAATCAGAAAAAAGCTTAACCTATTTGTCCGAACTGTTTAACCATTCAAGTGTCGCTACTACAAGAAAGTATTTAGGCTTAAGGCAAGAAGAATTAAATGATATTTATGATAACCTCTAAAACCCTTTATCAATCAGCATCTCAAAATATTTTTGGCTAAACACTTGCACCTTTTTAAAAGTTTTCGTATATTTGTACTCATAGAAGATTAAACGTTTCTACGTCCAACTTATACTACACACACAACACAAAAATCGTCAGGAACCAGTATAACAGCTTGTTCCTCGACCTCGATGCAGACATTACTGCTACAACTACAATATTTAAGAATTTGATTTCAAATCAAGGGTAGCTACCTATTGGTATTGTATTGTGCCTAAGTAATAAAAGCTGATAAGCTAGCTTATAAATTCCAATACGATTTTGGTAGGGTTAGCACCAATTTAAATACAACCAAAGTGAACTCGAATGAAACAAATCTCGATTTCAATACTAGGGTAAAAAGGCTTTATTTCTCTGATATAGTTAGACAAAGACTATTAAACAGAGTAGATGTAAGAAGCATCCGTAAATGGTGTGAGGATAACTCAGTGAAGATATATAAAGATTCCACTGGCGAGTATGCTATGCAACAAGAATTCGACTTAGCTTATGATGCTCCCATCATTCAAAATTTAAAGTTAAAACATAGCCAAGATTGGCAAATAGTTTATAAACATTATTTGAATGATGAGCTGTATAATCTAGTCGATATAAAACCCAAAGTAGAACCTAAGTCCCCCAAATATTCACCCAAAGGCAGAATATCAAAATTGATGGTGTCAAAAAACTAAAAAAGTAAAAATATTATTTATCCTCGCGTGAGCGAACAAAAAACAAAAAATTGAAAACATTAAAATTTAAAAAATTTAAGGGATTACACATAGTCTGTAAAAAATGTAATAAGAGCATAGAAATAAATAATGCAGAATATAACGGCTGTAACCATCCAATAGAGAAGCAAAGGTATAAGGCTGTGATAAGAATAGATGGCGTTAGAAAGACAAAAGACCTGACCAATAGAGAATATGATGACGCGGTTGCAGAGTTAATAGCGTGGAAAA
>CANGOT010000040.1 GCA_947455425.1 Chitinophagaceae bacterium
TACTTTTTCATATTCTTTTTCAACATAATAGTTTACTTCTTTTCCTTTGTATGAGTCTTTAACAATTGCAAAATCACCTACACCAATAAAAAATAAATAAGGAGCATGTGGTAAATCCATTTTCCAATAATCAGTTCTTGTTTTATCTGCATTAGGGGTTTGAGAAACCAATTTTCCGTTTGATAGGGTTACATATTTTGATGGAACTGTTAAGTAAAATTCTTGTGTGGTTTTTTGATTGGGCTTGTCGATAGTAGGCACCCAAACACTTGTGGCTTCTGTTTCTCCTTGCGTCCAGATTTGTGTGGGTTTATCTTTTTCTTCTCCTTTAGGATTAATAAAATACAAACCTTTTGCATCTTTTATAGCAGCACTACCTTTAGATGCAAAATCATTTGGTTTGGCAGTATAATCTATGTAAATAGTATAGGTTTCATTAGCTTTATACTCTCTGTCTAAATTAATTTTCAGGTTTAAGTTATCGTTGTAAGTATAACCTAGTGCAATGTTTTTTGCTCCGGTTTTCACTATTTCTACTGCATTTATATCCATTCCTTTTGCATCTAATTCAACAATATTTGTTGCGTAGAAATGTGGTTTTAACGTGATCCAAACATTACCATTTAACTGTGCCTTTTCATAATCGAATTTGGCTTTTAGTTTAGTATGAACCAGGTCATTTGTTTTGGTTGCAAATGCTCTGTATTTTTTTTTCCAGGCTTCATCTTTAGATGGAAAAGCGAATTGTGCGTAGGAAAAAGTTGTTGCCATAAAAGCAATGAGCGTGAATATTCTTTTCATTCTTAATTAGTTTGCTGTAAAGATAAGAGTGAGACCAGTCGACGACAAAATATTTGATTAACGATGAAATTCAAGGATGAATGAACCAACATTTTAATATTTACTGATTTCGTATTTATTGAAACTTATAAACCCTAAAAAAATCCTTACTTTGTTCCCATTCAAAAAAAGTAAAATATGAAGGTTTTTAAGTTTGGTGGTGCTAGTGTTAATAGCGTTGAGAGAATTAAAAATATTGCTGGTATCCTGGGAAATTATTCAAACGATCGTATGGTTATTATTATTTCTGCAATGGGCAAAACAACCAATGCCCTTGAAAAAGTTGCAGAAGCTTTTTTTGAAAATAATGCTACTAAAGCATTGGAACTTTTTGAAGAAGTAAAAAATCAGCACTTAACTACTGCACACAATTTATTAGCAGTAAACTATAATTTATGTAAAGAAGATTTATCTAGTTTTTTTACAGAAGCTGAATGGCTATTGCACGATAAGCCGGTTAGAAGTTTCGATTATTATTACGATCAAATTGTTAGTATCGGAGAATTGTTGAGCACTTGCATTGTGAGCCATTATTTAAATGAAATTAATATTGTCAATACCTGGTTAGATGTTCGTGATATTATTAGAACCGATAACAATTTTAGAGATGCTAGTATCGATTGGAACATAACAGAAAATAAATTGTCCTTAGCATTTCAGGAAAATGTGAAAAATAATAAAGATAGTTTGCAACGCATTTATATTACACAAGGCTTTATTGGAGCAACGGACGATAATGAAACAACAACTCTAGGAAGAGAAGGAAGTGATTATACCGCTGCCGTTTTTGCTAATTTGCTAAATGCCGAAAGTCTCACTATTTGGAAGGATGTTGAAGGGGTTATGAATGCAGACCCTAAACAGTTTAAAGATGCACAATTGATTGCAGAATTAAATTTCGAAGAGGTGATAGAGATGGCTTTTTATGGAGCTCAGGTAATACACCCAAAAACGATTAAGCCACTTCAAAATAAACAGATTCCGCTTTTTGTAAAGTGTTTTTTGGATGCTTCACTTCCCGGAACTGTAATTCATAATAAAAATATTAAACAACTTCCCCCAATAATTGTTGTGAAGGATAATCAGGTATTAATGCATTTACATAGTCAGGATTTTTCTTTTGTTGGAGAAAAACCAATGATTTATTTATATGATCTTTTTTCATTAATAAAAATTAAACCTAATCTTATTCAAACTGGTGCTATTAGTGTGCAGATTTGTTTGGATAATAAAGAAGAGAAACTAGAAGAATTAGCTACCAAAGCATCAACAATTTTTGATGTTCAACTTCAAAAGCAATTAACATTAATCACTATTAGAAACTATAATAAAGAAATTATAGAGAGAATAGTTGGTGAAAGAAAGGTACTACTTCAACAACAAACATCGAATACTTTTCAGGCTTTATGCTTTTAAATACTTTGCAAATCCTCTTAGAATTAGCATTTGACCAAACCTATATGTGAGTACAATAACAGGAGGTAAAAACTCAGCATCGTGTAATAAAAATCGATGTGTTAACACAATATAAACTGATAGGGTTATGATAAAAAATCCGGGGATAAAGTATTGGTAAGCCATATTTTTTCGAACTTTATTTTTATAAATATTCGCAGCTAATCCCATTACTAAAGAAGTTGTAATTAAACAAACAACCACTAAATATTTGAAACTATTTTCAACTTTTTCAGACTTGAAGAATTTAAAGAAAATTAATCCAACGATTGATAATAGCAAAGTTGAAATAAATGCCTCCTGGCAATCCTTGATATCTAATTTATTCATTTTAACAAACATCATGGCATAAATTAAAAATGTAAGAATCAGCATTAAAATGCCAACTTGTAAAAAAATATCTCCTTGAAACTTTGGCATACTATCGTTTTTTAAAAATAGCAACTCACTTGCCCAAGAAAAGAGTAAACTTAAATACACCCATGTTTTTGTGGTATAATGACGGCTACGTTTTGTATTTAAATAGAAGTATAAAGCTAAAACAGGTATTAAAAATGGCTTGGTGTAAATGCGATACTCCTGATTGTTAATAATAGTTAAGCCACAATCTAAAAGTAGCATGATCCAAAAAAGAAATAGTCCAAATTTTTTAAATAACTTCATTCTAAAAACATTGTTGTTGGTCAAAATTAGCGATAGTGAGCAATACATCGGCAACTTATGCTAATATATTTGCAAATGCTTACAAATGAAGAACAAAAGTTTATTGATTATTGGGTGAAAAAAAGAGTTGAAAACAAACTTAATCCCTTCTTTTTCGCCAAGGGTTTTGTAGTGGGTATCATACTTAGTTTGCTTGTTTTAGTTTGTATTGGTGCCGATTGGTACAAACGAGCAACGATGGATGCTAATACTAAATTAAATCCATTGGTATTGTTTATTGCACTACTACTCATTACGCTTTTTTTGGCAATATTCTACAACAGTTTTAAGTACGAACAAAATGAACAGTTCTTTCAAGAACTTAAACAAAAAGAAAAAAATGCAGCCTAAAAATGGGGATAACTATTTGCAGTTCTCTGTAAAATTTTAAGACTATAACTTGCGTTATTATATGAAACTACACCGTTAGAAAAATATAATATGCAGAAGGACAAAGAAATTAAGGCACTATTTAATTTGATTGACGATCCAGATACAGAAGTTTTTTCAGTTGTCTCTGAAAGAATTATGAACTATGGCAATCATATTATTCCTCATCTTGAAAATCTTTGGGAAAATACTGTAAGCAATGATGTTCAAAATAGAATTGAAACATTAATTCATAAATTGCAGTATCACGAATTGCAAAACGATTTAACTGAATGGAGTAGTAATACGTATAATGATTTATTATTTGGTGCTTTATTGGTTGCTAAATATCAATATCCCGATTTACATACCACTCCAATTTTACAAGACTTAGATAGAATTAAACGAAATATTTGGTTAGAGTTGAATAACTATTTAACACCATTAGAACAAGCTAATGTTTTGTGTAGTATTTTGTATAACTATTACCAATTATGCGGTAACGAAATTTCTTACGAAAATCCGAATGATTTTTTCATTAACAAGGTTTTAGAAAGTAAACGAGGCAATGCGATAAGTATGGGTATTTTATATCAGGTAATGTGCGATTTGCTCGATATCAATGCCAGCATTATTAGTATTCCCAAGCAAATGATCATTGCTTTTTATCATAGCGATTTCTATGCAGATAAAAGCACCGAAGATGCAAGGGGAAAAATTCATTTTTATGTAGATGCAGTGAATGGTCAGGCATATAGCTATAGTGATATTGAAAAGTATTTTAAAAGAATCAATATCAAACCCACTGCCGATCACTTTAAACCACTTTCTCATAAACGAATAATAAAAACACTACTAGAAGAGGTAGGCAAATGTTTTTACAATTCTAATAGTCCCGAAAAAATCGAAGAGGTAACAGCTTTAGCTAAAATCTTAGATAAATAGGGTACTAGTTTTCAGTAACTTCAATTTTTTCAACAACAACCAGGTCTGCCAATTCAACATTCATTGGTAGTAAGCCTATTTGTACAATTGCACGTTTACCGCGAAGTTCTTTTACTTCACCAACCTGATAATTTTTCTTGAGTTTCACCAGGCTGCCAACAGTAATTTCTTTTTGCAATTCGTTGTATTTGGAGTTTACTTTTTTGGCCATTTTATTTACAACCACCTTTTCGTCTTTTTTAAACAAAAGATTTTGTAAGTTCTTTATTACTTCATTTTTATTGTCAGATTTCTTAAAGTCAAACACCACTTGTTTTAGTTTGCGTTCCATTTCTTTTAAATAAGCAATTCTATCTTCTGAAACTTTATTCTGATGTTTAAGTAATTCTACTTTTTGCTTATGTTTTTCCTTGTCCATCAAGGATTTCATTTCCTTCTTTAATTGCTCATTTTCTTTTACTAGTTTATTTAACTCAACTTTTTCTTTATTGAGTTGCTGTAAATTTTGTTCGGTATTGTTCAATAATTTATCCAGCTTAAAATGCTCATCATCTACCAGGTTTTTTGCACGATTGATCAGTGGCTGTGGCAAGCCAATTCTTTGTGCAATCGAAAATGTATAACTACTACCAGGCTTTCCTACTATTAATTGATACATGGGCAATAAATTCTTTTCATCAAATGCCATGGCAGCATTTACAATACCTTTTGTATTACTGGCCATTATTTTTAAATTCAAATAATGTGTTGTAACAATACCCATAGCGTGTTTATTGCAGAGTTCTTCCATGATCACTTGTGCAAAAGCTCCACCCAGATTAGGGTCACTACCACTACCTAACTCATCAATAAAAAACATTGTTTTTCCATTGGCATTTTCCAGGAAAAATTTCATACTAATTAAGTGAGATGAATAAGTACTTAACTCAAATTCTAAACTTTGTTCATCACCGATATGAATAAATATTTGTTTAAATATGCCCATGGTTGATGCAGGACTCACAGGTACTAATAAGCCACTTTGCATCATCATTTGATTTAGCCCAATGGTTTTCATAGTTACCGTTTTTCCGCCAGCATTGGGGCCGCTAATAACAAGAATTCTATTTTTATCGTTCAATGAAAGGCTTACGGGGATTGTTTTTTTGCCAGATTGTTTATTATATAAATACAATAAAGGATGATAAGCATCTTTTAAATCAACAATCGCTTTATCAATAATATTGGGCAAATTACCATTCATTTCTATGGCCAGTTTTGCTTTGGCTTTTACAAAATCAAACTCTCCAATAATGTGTAAATAGCCTTCCAATAAGCCAGCATAAATACTGAGACGTTTAGTAAGTTCTCTTAAAATTCTTTGCACTTCTTTACTTTCTTCATACTCTAAAGAAAATACATCGTTGTTCAATTGTATTGTTTCCTCTGGTTCAATAAAAGCAGTTTTTCGGGTATCACTTTCGCCATGTAATATTCCTTTTACTTGTCTTTTATATTCACTAAATACTGCTACCACCTTTCTTCCATTACTAAAACTTTCATCAATATATGCACTATATCCTGCTTTTGCCAGTTTGGCTAAAACCCTTTCAAATACACGTCTTAACTCATTTCTTTTTTTATACAAACTCATTCTAAGCTTCTGCAAATTTTCAGAAGCATTATCTTTTACATTCCCAGTTTCGTCTAATATTTCATCTATAAAAATGGCAATATTTTTCTCGTAGTAAGAGTATGCTACTAGTTGTGTGAGGTAAGGATATGCCAGTTTTCTTTCTGTATCGAACCATCTGTAAATATTATTAATGTTTTCGCTGAGTGATTTTATTTGCAGAAAATGTTCCCCACTTAAAGTTGCTCCATCAATGCCTAATAATTTGATGTGTCGTGAAATATTTAATGTAAAGTCGAGCGGGAAATACTGACTTTGTTGTTGAATGAGTTTAAACTCATGGGTTTGATTTAACTCGGTCTCGATATATTTTTTATGATTATGAACCCTTAATTGCTCTGCTTTGTTTTTTGCATACTCAGTTTGGCAATAACTATGTAAAAGCGTTTTAACTTTAGTAAATTCGAGTTGCGTGGGTGTAGATTGCGGATAAAGCAGCATATGAATGTTTCGTTCTATTTATAAACCAGTGCAAATTAACAATTGAATCCATTATAAATTAACGACCCAAGGAATTTTAATATTGAACAGGATGCTACTTTTGGCTGGTATTGTCTTCTGTAAATGTAAAATAGCAATATAGATGATGATGTAATACAGTAAATGTTTTAGCAACTTCTCATAAGTATGTTTGGGGTTACATTAATTACTTTATTGGCCATGGGTAATATAGTTTTTGCAGTCTTTTAAAAAGTTACACTAGCATCTGTAACTTATTTTTTGCAGGTACTATCTTGCATCACACTCATACCGCCTGCTAGATTAGAAACATTGCTAAAACCATTTTGCATAAGCATATAAGCTGCTCTTGGGCTTCTGTGGCTATGAGAACAATATACTATAATTTCTTTATCTTTTAGTGTCTTTAATGTTTCTAATTTATTTTCTAATTCTTGAATGGGCAAGTTGATTGCATTTTTTAAAGTACCAAAATTTGGAGTGGCTTTGCCATCAAACTCTTCTTTGGTGCGAACATCTAATAGCACTGCATTGGGGTGTGCAGCTATGTAATTGCATATGGCACCAGATTCTATTGTTTTAAAATTAATAGTTGATTTGTTAACTAATGGCATTTTGCAATGTGTGCATTCACCGGCAGTTTTATATTCCTCCTTATCACAACTTGAACCACAAGGCATGCATTGGTAACTGTCTGTAGCTATTGGTTTTGCTGGTTGTTGTTGAGAGGTAGTTGTGTTGCAAGCAGGTAAAATAAAAAGTATATAAAGAGTAATGATGTATATAGATCGTTTCATAGAGCAGCGTTATATGTAGTTGATTGCTTTATTTGTGAATGTTATGTTACCTGTTTACTTTACAACAAGCTTTTGTCTACCAGATATTTGAATAATTTTTCCAGTGGATTACTTGAATTATACAACACTTGATTGGTTTTGTTTGTTGCAACAATAATAACATCCCAATCTGAATCTGCAATATTGCCTTGTCTTTTTGCAACAACAACTTTTGCTCCATCTTTATTGTAGATATTCACAGTAGTATTATTGGTTACACTATCTACGCTTTTTTTAAAGCTTCCAACAAATTCGTCATTGTTATAAATGTTATTAGCTTTAATAGAAATATTGCTTGAAATAGCTGCACTATTACTATTAGGGTTAGTATTATTAATAATCACCTGCATGGGAGCTGGCTCTTTATAAATTTTGCCATTATTACTAATAACAAACAAGCGTTCTGCTTTAGGGTCTATTTGGTTGTCAATAACAAGTTTCGCTTTAGCCAATCTTTTTGCTAATTGTTTAATGCCATCGAACGCATCCGGAAAAATATTTACTGTGTTTGTGGTTGCAATAAATGTCATTTTTAAAAACATACCTTGATAATTGCCTCTTTCGTCCCAGGGAAGTGTGTTTACGTCTGTAGATTTTAAATATGCTAATTCCTCTTTATTCAAATTCTGCAAACTAAAATCTGTGGTTAAAAATGTTTTGTTGGTTTTTATTAAATAGAAACATTCTTTATCATCAACTTTTACCAGGCCTGTTGATTTATCAATATCTACGTTTTGAGAGTTGACAATATTTATAAAACATAATGCAAGCAGTAGGGTTATAAGTTTCTTCATTTTTTTATGCAAATTAAATGTAAAAATTATTCTGTTTGTTACCAAGGGTGGTTACAGAGCATAGTGAGCAGGCCATTGTGTTATTTAATGCTGTCACAGTTCTTTTTTGTTGCTAAATATTGTTTCCGCGATTAAACAACTTTCTGTAGACAAGTGTTTGTTTCGATTTGAATATTTTGGTTTTCCTACCCAAATATTTACTTGTCTTGTTGCTGCCTCTTAAATAAAAATACACTTTTAAGCAACACCATTTTTTGTTTTAAACCAAAAAGTAATGTTGGTACCCACACGAAACACAACTTTCTTTCAACACGTATATCCCCCAAAGCCGATGAACGATTAATAGCATTGTCTCATCATTATAAATGAAGCTGTTGTTTTAACAATTTTACTTCTGCGTCACGTTAAAAGATAAAAGACTGCCATCTGTCATGGTTACCCCCTTTGAAATTAATGTTAATTTCCCATTTTTTCTTGATACCTCTACGGTTTCACCAATTTTGGGTGCAGATAAAATACTTATTATCGGAGGCTGATTGTTAACTACAAAATCGTATCGTATGGCCACATAGGCTGGATTCATGATAGGCGGCATAGTGTCTATAAAATATGTTTTTGTGCCTTTTGGCTCCTTACGAAATACCCAGGTAATATTTCCAACACCAATTTTACCATTAATGAGGTTACTATCAGAATAAGTATTAATAAATTTGCCCTCTATAGTAAGGGTATTAATGGGGTAGGTTTTATTATAAATAGTGTAAGTGCTGCCCGGAGCTGCTTCATATTTTTTAAGAACCCCGGTTGCTTTGCAGGCACAGAGTACTACACACATTATCAAAGCCAGCTTCATCATTTTATTCATAAAAAAAACAAATTTACTTTAGTTGATATCATTTACCCTAAACATACGTAAGTATAGCAAAACAGGTTTCGAATATAGTTTTTTGTATATTGCTGTATGTGGGTTTTTAGCCTTTTGGGACAGTCCGCGGTAGTGCTACCCAAGGCTCCGGTATTAATACCAAACATTCTTATACAGGAATTTTTTATTCTTGTATAAGAATAGAAAATTCTTGATAGTTTTTTTGCATTCTTGTATAAGAATAAAACTTTCTTATACAAGAATTTATTTTTCTTGATAGAGAATGGAAAATTCTTGATAGTTTTTTTTTTATTCTTCATAGAAACAAAAAAAAGTGAATCAAAACCTAATTTTTTAAGAAAAATTGGTATTCTCCACTTAAGTGTGTAAGTGCTAAACTTGCACAATAACGTAATACCTAATGTATAGTTAATTAATAGACCATTGAGTCTATTAATTAAACTGTGGCAAAACAGTTTTTTAATAAATGATACAATATGGAAGAGGAAATTGCAGCTTAGATACTATCTAAACAAAGTGTGTATGTGGTAAAAAATGTTTGCTTTAGTTTTTTTGGGGAATTGATTTTGGTGAAATTATGGTGAAAAACGAATCTACAAATCTGGCGAAATCTTTCATTGTTGTACATTAAAACTAAATTCTATTTGTTTCTACTTCCTATTTTGCTTTCAAACACCTTTACCCCCTTTGCATTACAAAGGGGATGATGAGGTGGTTAGGTTTGGTTGTGCTTAATAAAATAATAATATTAATTGCATGAATAGCGATAGCCAAAGGGCTACCATACATCTATTGTTAACTTCCATAAATTTTCTTCGGGTTCTATCGGCACCAATATTTTTTACTACAATAGGCGATGCCCAACTAAACCAGCTCATAACAAACTCTATTAAACTTTTATCCTCTTTTACCTGCAGGTAGTAATATGCTTTTACCAAAGTGCTGGCAGCTATTATTCCCCAGAATAACATTTGCCAGTTTTTTACGTCGTGTATTTGCTCCATAATGTGTTTTTATGGCTTACATTGGATATTGGATTTTATAGTTTATTATTTATAACTAATAGTTACTTCTAACTTCTAACCTGTACCTCGTACTTCTAACCTCCTACTTCTAACTTACACATACATTGCTCCTGTTTCAAACAAAGCTCTTGTACCAGCCACCGTATCGTCAATAGCCTGGTGTTGGTAGTGTGGGTAATCTTTAAAGCTTTGCCAGTTACCACCCCATTCCAGCATAGGAATAGCAGGCATTGCAAATTTGGCAAGTTTTATGTAAGGGGCATCATCGGTAATGTATTTTCCATTTACAAATAAACCAATATCCCATGCCAATCCAAAATTATGATTACTATGTCCGCCACGTGCATTGGTAATTATAGGCGATGTGTTTCCATATCGGCCTTGTTTATACAATGCATCCTGCTGTGCATAGGTGCGAGTACCCGATATTATGCGAACATCTTTTTTATTAATAATCATAACACCTAAAAACTTGCGGGCCATTATTTGCACTTTGGGTGCGAGTGTAGCAATATTGGCTTCGCTGCGGGCATCGAACAAACCATATTGTTTTGCAATAGCTTGTGTTTGCTGGGTAAAAGCTATATCGGCGGCATTGGTTTTTTTGCCCCAGAGTCCATCGAGGGTTGACTTGTAAAAGCCATTGGCCTTTAAAAAGCGTTGGTAAAAAAGAATGTCTTGAGAAAAAAGTGGCTGACTCATATTTTTAAAATTATGGGTTATCTTACAAATGATACTAAAGCTCTTATCCATTTACTACTAGAACTTGGTAATAAATAAGTTCCCTTTATTAACCACGAAAGTCCAAATGCCCATAGCGATGTAGTTTCAAAAATAAAGGTAGTATAATCTAACCAGGTGCCGTCTTGTTGGTGCTTCACCACAAAATCGAAATAGGCAATAATTAATATGCTTACAATGATGATGGCTGCACAGGTTCTGTAAATACGGTTTCTAAATGTTTTTTTAGGATCGATAAGATTGATGGTTTTATTATCGTGCTTAGGAAAAATAAAGAAGCTAATTACTGCAAAACACAACAGCATGATAGTGGCACTGATGAAATGCGTATAACCCACTGCCGGTGGCATTTTGTGCAGTAGCGATACCAGCTGGCAGCCACAGCCATCTTTAAAATCAGTATCAAATGGTGTGGGAAAAGTAGCTACACCCCAACAGCAAATACCTGCTAAAGATGATATGGGGTTTTCGTATTTTTCTACACCGCGATAGGTTATTAAAAAAGCACCCAAGACACAAAGCATACCCACAAACACAATGTGTAAGCTGGTATAGTAATAGTGGCTGATACTAGGCTGCATTTCTTTGCAGGGTGTAAAAATGAGTGGAATAAAAAATAATACTATGGGCAATAAAATGCCCATAATACCTATAGTTTGACGTAGTTTTAAATAAGACAATACTGCATTGTTTGCAGTAGCAGGGGTGGGAGCTGGATTTGGTATAGGCATATTTGTTTAAGTTTATAATCTTTATTTAAAAAAGCCCTTCCCTAAAAGGGCTGTACAGCAGTTGCTTTGAATTGTATCTAACACCCAACTCACATTTAGGGATATGAGAAAGTTTTTTTGCTGTTTTGCACTTTTATTACATGCATTCTATTCCCAATTTTCTTTCCGTTGCAAATTGAAGACTTTGCTAAATACAAAACAAGCGTTAAACAACGGTATTTTTTACCGTTGTTTAACGCTTGTTTTATAAATGCTATCCCCTCACATTTGCAGGATTATTAAACTAAACCTCATAAATTATGGAAATCAATTACACAGATGTAAAAACCCTGGCCGCAGTTTATGCTGCAAGTGCCCATGCTGAAGACACACAAATCGTTTACTTAGATGTAGATGCAATTGAAAGCCTGATAGCAAGAGGCAGAGCTACTGGAAAAACGGTAGATTATCTGGCTGCTGTTTTATGCAAAAGCAGTCATACCGTAAATACTTTTGGTGGTGCCACTAACAACGATTCACGTTTAACAGTATCATTACTTTGTGCCGATGATAGACTGAATGTTCTAGATGACCACTTGCATGCAAACTTAAAAGGCGAAGAAACCTGGTTAAAAATTGCATTAGTATCAGAAGCAAATGCTGCTTTACCAACTCCATAATCAATCCTACATTGAAAACAGTTTACTATATATTATTTAGTTTAAATACTCTGGTAATACTATTGTCTTTAAAAAAAATGGGTAAAATATTTTTACCCATTTTTTTACTGATACCGGTAGCATTGTTTACCGAAATTTTTGCCGAAAACTTTGGCGAAAAGAAATTTATTGCAAATCATATTTATCATATTGCCGAGATGCTTTTGTTATCGGGTTATTATTATTTGCAGTATCAAAACAAAAAAACAAAAAGGGTTGTGTTGATGGGGTTCATCATATACAGCATATTGTTGTGTATACACTATAGCCTGCATCCAACCGCTTTTTTGGTGCCAAATTTCTACGACTTTGTATTGAATTCTATTTTGATTATTTTATTTGTGATACTTTATTTTTTTGAAGAACTCAATAACGAAATCATTACTCCGTTTTATAAAGAGCCTAGTTTCTATATCAATGTTGGTAATTTGTTTTTTTATGCCGGAACAATGCTGGTCATGGGGTTTAAATATTTAGTAGAAAAAACCAACCCTGCTTTGGGCGAAAGTTTAATGCTCATTAATCATAGCTTAAACTTACTTTTATACGCACTTTATTTATTAGCTTTTATATGCATACTCCAAACGCCGAAGCAGCCACACTAATTATTGTAGGCACAATTTTAATGTTGCTTTTTGGGGCGGTTATTGTGTTGTTGTATGTATTATTTCAAAATAAAAAAAA
>CANGOT010000041.1 GCA_947455425.1 Chitinophagaceae bacterium
AAAAACAAACATTGCTCGTCATCTTTTAATCACTGGTAGGCATCAAACGAAAATTGGTAGCCAAAAAATGCTCACTGGTAGTCAAAAAATGAAAATTGCTCGTCATCTTTTAATAATTGGTAGGCATCAAACGAAAATTGGTAGCCAAAAAACGCTCACTGGTAGTCAAAAAACAAACATTGCTCGTCATCTTTTAATCACTGGTAGGCATCAAACGAAAATTGGTAGCCAAAAAATGCTCACTGGTAGTCAAAAAACAAACATTGCCCCACATCATTTAAAAACTGATCACTAAAAAACAACCACGAATAGCCATTGAATGAGTTTTACGTTTATTTTTTAACCTCCTTAGTTTGAAACATTAATAATTAAGAAAAGTAACAGATTAAGGGCAAATTTTAAAAACATGGATAATAAAGATCAAGCAAAAACCAATCGCCTGGAGGCAACAGAAACATTTTTGTTGAATAATGAAACAGTTTTTTCGACTGATGTTGCTTTTAAAAAATTAAGAGCTAAAGTTGGTGACAGCAAAACCGAAGTAGCCGCCAAAGCTGCTGCTGCCGGTATTAATAACACGGGGTTTAGCCAGATTAAGCAAGATGCTAAAGTTGATATGGCAGAAGAAGCAGCTACTTTAAGTGGTTATGCTTATGTGTATTTTGATGAAATTGGACGAACCGATTTAAGTAGCCAATGCCACATCAATATTACCGATTATCTTTCTCTTGCCGACCCGGCAGCAGCATCCCTTGCACAAGCTGCACACAAACTGATGAGCGACCATCAAACCGAGCTCGACCCCGAGGGTGTTACTGCTGCTAACCTAACAGCGTTGCAAACAAAAATCGCCACTTTTACCAATGCACAAGGAACATCTGGAATGGTGCACCAGGTATCGGCTGCCGATACAGCATCATTTAAAGCATCTATAGCGGTGGCCGACGACAGAATTGCCAAACTGCTTATTTTGGCAAAAAGGTATAAAAAAACGGCTCCTGAATTTTACAACAAACTAATATTGGCAACCACTTTGCCACCGGTGAATGTGCATCATACCACGGTGAGTATTACCGTGGTGGATGCAACTAATAATGCTGCCATTGCAGGAGCGGTAGCAACGGTTGAAAGTTATCCTAATAAACAAGGCACCAGCGATGCAACAGGTGTGTTGCATATAGAAAAGGTAAAAAGTGGTAATAGAAATATTACAGTAGCAGCCAACGGACATAGCAGCAAAACCGTTACTGTTGCGGTGCAAAGTGGAAAAGATAATACCGTTACAGTGGCTTTATAGTGGGTTAATTGGTTGATTCGTAATTTGGTTTTAAGGTTGAAAAGTGTAACAACTTTTCAACCTTTTTTTTTTGTAATTAAAATAAGTTACAGAAATTTAATAATTGAATAATTATTTTTCTTTAATTTTACTGATCAATTCTTCTCCTTAATCCAAAAACAAAACGTTTATGAAAACAAAAATCACCATGTTTATTGTTGTTACAACAATGCTCATTTACAACACAACTGTTTATGCACAAGCCATTGATAGTTCTAGTATTCAGTACAATAAAGATAGTATTCCTTCAGGGTTACGTTTAACCAAACCAAGCACTACCAGCATTAACAATGCAACAACTTTTTTGAAAAATGTATTAGCCAATGGAAATACTGATATTACTTTTTCTATAAAAAGTAATGTAACAGACGAACTAAGTATTCAGCATTTAAGGTATGATGAAATATACAAAGGTGTTAAAGTGTTTTTAGGGGAATATTTGGTACATGGTAAGAACAGTCTTATTGAAACTGCCAATGGCAATTATGTGCCAGTAAATTTAGCAAGTGTTACACCTGCATTAACAGAAAGTCAAGCATTAACTTATGCTCTTAGCGGCGTAAATGCAACAAGCTACAAATGGCAAAACACCAATTGGGAAAACTTTATTAAGCAACAAAAAGGTAGTAGTGCAACATTTTACCCACAAGGAGAATTATGTATTATACCAAGAAATCTTTTTACAAATAATACAGATGTTTTAGCATATATATTTGATATAGCTACTGATAGTCCTAACGATGAATTAAGTGTTGTTGTTGACGCAAATACTGGTTCTTTGATAAATAAAAGATCTTTAGTCTGCAATACAGGTCCTGTTTCAAGACCAGCAGAAACAGTTCATTCTGGACTGCAAAGCATAAATTGCGACCAAATTAGCAGTACCGAGTTTGATCTACAAGAAACATATACTACTAACAATCCTGGCACAAATATTATTACCAAAAACTTCAATCAAGGTTCAAACTATGTTTATACAAATAATACGTCTCCCTACGAATGGACAAGTAGTTCTTGGCCTACATATTCAACCGACAAAGCAGCAATAGATATTCATTGGGGTATGGAAAAGGTCTTGGATTACTGGAAAAATAAACGTTTGATGAATAGTTACGATAATAATAATGCACCTATTACCAATATTGTGAATGTGATGACTCAAAGTTCCTCAACTTCACCCTGGAAGCATTTGAGTAATGCTGGTTGCTATGCTAAATATGGTTATATAGAATTTGGGGATGGTGATAATGGAGTAACTTGGGATGCATTTTCTTCATTAGACATTGTAGCACACGAATTTGGTCATTTTGTAAGTTATAAGGCCGTTAATTTTTATAATGCTAATCCTGAAACTTCAGCTTTAGATGAGGGGCTTAGTGATATTTGGGCTGCTTGTGTAAAAGCATATGTTAATGACCCAATGAATAACATTACCTTGCCACAACCAAAAGAAGTCTGGGTGATGGGGGACGAAATAATTAATCATAATGTTGCATTATATGCAAGAAGTATGCAAGATCCACCATCTGGTTGGGATTTCGGTAAGGGGTTTGTGACACCAGATTGTTATAAAGGAAATAGATGGTACACAATGTTTAATCCCTCAAATTATGGCAACGCCGACGGTCATTTTTCAAATGGTGTAATTAACAAATGGTTCTACTTACTAAGTGAGGGTGGTAACAACAACAATAAACCAAACGAAGTGGGGAATAAATATAATGTAATTAAACTCGGAATTCAAGAAGCTTCCGCAATAATATTTCAAGCAGAAAAACATTATTTATTCAGTAGTTCATTTTACTATGATGCTAGATGGGCAACTATACAAGCTGCTATTGATTTATATGGTTATGGTTCTTTTGAAGAACAACAGGTAACCAATGCTTGGTATGCAGTAAATGTCGGTGAGTTGTACAAAGCGGGTTATAACTGTGTCTCTGGGGTTTATAGTCCATTGAAAGTTATAACTGGGAGTCAATCTATAACTGGAAACGTATACATTCCTAAGGATTTGACTATTACAAATAACAATAAAGTTAGTATTACTAATTGTAATGCAATTTTTGAATCGGGTGTTAAAATAACAGTACAATCTGGAGCCACTCTAAATATCTATGATAGCCATTTTTCTACTTGCCAAGGTTTATGGAAAGGTATTATATTAGAACCTGGTGCATATATAAGTATTGATGGCAGCAATAATATAAGTAGCTTAATTGAGGATGCAGAAGTTGCCATTAGCTGCGATTATGCTAATACAAGCCCAATATACACAGACAACTTTATTGCAGTTAACAATACTATTTTTAATAAAAATAATGTAGGTATTAAAATTGAGAATTATACAGCAGACGCTTATGGTTATAAAATATATCCTTTCAGTATTAGCAATTGTATATTTACATCACGTAGAATATTTAATTATAATGGCACATGGGATAACGTTGCAAAAGTAATGTACGAGACAAACTTTGCTTATCCACAATACCCAATCACACCTAACTCATATAGTGATGGATATATTGGTGAATTTTATCACAGCTATGCACCTGATACTTATGTTAAAAATCCTATAACAGGTTATTCAAATAATAAACCTTTGGCTGGTATTCTTTTAAGCTATGTTGGTAACGTTAGTAGTAGTAATGCTGATCAAGGTATAAAAATTGGTAAAGACGGTAGTAGTAATGTAAATTCATATACAACTATTTTTGATAATCTTGGAACTGGAATTCAAGCTGAAAACTGCAATTTGACAGTAAACAACTGTACTTTTCAAAATGGCAATTTGGGCATTAATATTTTTAATCCACCAGCCCTTTTCTCTGGCAATTATACAACTGGTAGCACTCCGATGCCAATATCTAATTATTATAGCCAAAGTGTTGTTATTAATACCCCTGTTACAGTTAATGGCTGTAGAAATAATGCTTTTTTTGATATGAAAACTGCCATTAATATTAGTGGAAGTAAAAAAATATTGATTGAACATTGCGACATAGTTAGCAAACAATCATTTGATGATATGAATGACGCTACTAAAGAAAATGGTAAACGTGGTATTAAGATTCAAAATTACAATTTTGATGATATTAACATTAACCATAATATTATTACCAATATTAGATTTCCTATTGATTTTTATTCTTCAAGAGACAGAGTTTTTAGTCCTGATCCAATAAACATCGGTGCTTTAAACATTAGTCATAATCAAATAAAACCTACTTTAAGTGGTGGTGTAATAGGCAGTACCAAAGAATATGTGGAAAATGCAATTAATTTATCAACAATATATGTAAGTGGGTCTGATATAAAACCACTTAAATGTAGTGAAAACGAAGTTATAGATGTGATAAATGGTATCAGAGTAAGTAACTGGCAAAATCAAAACATTGTCATAGAATCAAATTCAATTAATCTTAAAGAACATCCTACTATACCAGATTATGTAGCTTATGGCATAAACTTAGAAGGAGGGTCACCTAATTACAATACAAATAGTTTGGGTACTAACATAGTTGATAATACTGTTACAGGAACAGGTAGTGCAGGGTTTGCTTCTGGTATTTTGCTGAACCAACAAACAGGGGCTAAAGTAGAATGTAATAAGGTGCATAGCAATAATCACGGATTTAGGTTTGTGGGTGCTTGCCCGGAAACAAGGTGGTGGGATAACATTATGAACAACAATAACCGATTCGGTGTAACCCTTGATGGTGCTGTTATTGGCGACCAAGGCATTAACAATGTTGGCATACAAGTTTGCACACCAAACAATAGCTTTACAACTGACCTAAGCGGTTGGCCTAATGGAAATTATATGACAAATTGTATTCACGGTACCGATGCTAAGCAAAGTAATTTAATGATACTATATAACCCAACAAGTACTGACCCTAACTTACCAAAACTAAACCCTGATGGGTCAGGTAATAGTGATATTTACATACAATATCCACAAATTGGCACTGACTTTAAGTATCGTTCTCAAACACCAATAAATCCAACTTCATTTGGGCTCGGTGCTTTGGTTTTGATAGATCCTAGTACTACAACAATTGGCAATTGCCCACGCTGTGCCAATCCTGTCGCGACAAGAACTGCTAATAATGGTATGCTTGTAGATATTGCCAATGGTGTGATAAACGTGCCTGACGACGCAGCAGAAGATAGACTTTATGTGATGCAACAGCAGTTGTATGAATTACTGGCAAGCAACCCCGATTTAAGCCAAAACGATTTTGACTTACAACAGTTTATATACAATAATCATCTTACTAATCTTGAGTTGATACATCTTACCGGTAAATATTTAGTAGAAGGCAATACTCAAATGGTAAACTTTTTACTAAACTACTGGAATGGGCGGGATAATAGTATAGGTAATAACTATTTCCAATATTATAGATGGATAATTGATATGTATAACAACCCCAATTATACGCCTGATTTACAAGAGGTGTATACTATGGCAAACAAATGCCCTTTGCGTGATGGTATCATTATTTATGCATTTCGTAACTTGTATAATAGCTTAACTGATAGAATAAATAGTTTTGAAGAAACTTGTAATGGTACATTGGCAAGAGGTGTTCAAAAGACAAATACTTATAAAAGAGTTAAAGAAAAATCTAATGTTACTATTAATAAAATCACCGGTCTTTTTGTTTATCCAAACCCTGCCAATAGAGTGTTAAATATTAGTTTGAATGATATTAAAGCAATAGAACTGTATGATGTATTGGGCAAAAAAATTCTTAGTAAAACATTTTCTACTTTGATTAACTCTAGTATCGATATTAGCAAAGTAGCAAATGGTGTTTATATTGTTAAAGCAACCCAAAGTAATGGTGCATCTCAAATATCTAAAATAATAATAAATCATTAGATATGTTTTTTAAATTGCTCAAACAATGCACAATCTTTTGTGCATTGTTTGTTTTTTTTATTGCAAATGGGTATTCTCAATATAATCTGGTACCCAATCCATCCTTTGAAGAATATACAAATTGCCCACAAGGTTTATACAATGAACACCCAGATTATTGGTTTCAACCAGCTGGTGGAGGGGGGGGCTATTTAAATGCGTGTAGGATAATAGGCGGTTATCCTATTGTACCATATACAGGTTTGGGATTTCAATTTGCAAAAACAGGTGTAGCATTTATTGGTATGTTTTATTTGAATTCGAATCAAAACAATTATTTTGAAGTGTACCTTTTAGATAGTTTAAAAAAAAATAAAAAATATTATATAGAGTTTAACGCTGTTCCTCAAAAACAGTTTTATAAGTTAGCTTGTAATAATGTAGCACTTTTATTAACTAAGCAAGCTATTTATGCAGTTAGTGGGAATGAAATAATACCCGCTAACCCACAGGTAATTACATATGGCAACCCAATCATTATAGATACAACACAATGGACAAAGGTTAGTTCCATCTATAAAGCACAAGGTGGAGAACAATATATTACTTTGGGTAATTTTAAATATGCAAACCAAACGAACTATATCATAAATAATCCAAATGGGAGCCAGTTTAGTGGGGGGTATTTTATAGACGATGTATCAGTAATTCCCCTAGATAGTATGCCTTTAAAAGCCGATGCAGGTAGAGATACTACCATAAATATTGGCGATAGTGCATTTATTGGTAGTTTAACCAATGGCATAGATAGTATTAAATGGCAGGTACTCAATACCAATGGCATTATAGATAGCATTCGCCCGGGGTTTTGGGTGCATCCTACTGTAAACACTTGCTATGTAGTAACACAAACTGTTAATGGGTTTACAAGTAGCGATACGGTGTGTGTAAATGTGTTGCCACTACCATTAAAGTTTTTAAAGTACGAGGTACGAAGTACGAATGGCAGCGTTCAATTCCCCTCCAATGGAGGAGTAAGGGGTGGCTTTGTAGAGAATTTATGGGCAACTGCCAATGAAATAAATGTTTCTCACTTTTATATTCAACGTTCTTTAAACGGTAAAGACTTTATAACTATTGGAAAAGTAAAAGCAAATGGTGCAAGTTATAATGAATATAGTTATGAGGACAATGGTTTACCGTTTACGGTTGATGGTTCGTTGGTTTATTATAGAATTGTTAGTGTTGATAAAGATGGAAAGACAAACTATAGTGAGGTAAGGAATATCGAATATCGAACAAGGAATAATGAATTAAGAATTTTTCCCAACCCAGTCCTGCAGTCCAGCTGGATAAACATTCAATGTAAAGGAGCAAAGCAGGTGGTAATTACAGATTATTTAGGTAGCATTGTTTTTCTGTCGACTGTTGACCGTCAACCGTTGTCGGTAAACACCCAACAGTTTACTAAAGGTTTATATATGGTGCAAGTAACCACTACAAACGGAGAATTGAAAACACAGAAGCTGATTGTTGAATAGATTTTTTTATCATTCATACTGCAACCATATCTTTGCGGCAACTACAACTTATGAATTCTTCAGTAAAAATATTCGCAGGTACAGGTTCACAACAATTAGCCGAAAAAATTGCCAAAAGTTTTGGTGCTAAACTTGGAAAAGTTAATATCCAAAAATTCAGCGACGGTGAAATACAACCTGTGTTTCTGGAGAGTATTCGCGGCGACTATGTTTTTTTAGTGCAAAGCACTTACGCCCCTGCCGAAAACATCATGGAATTATTACTGATGATTGATGCAGCCAAGCGGGCTTCTGCTCAAAAAATTGTTGCAGTATTGCCATATTACGGCTATTCAAGGCAAGATAGAAAAGACAAACCCCGCGTAGCCATTGGAAGTAAATTGTTGGCTACTTTGCTAGAAGCTGCTGGTGCAAACCGTGTGATAACAATGGATTTACACGCACCACAAATACAAGCTTTTTTTGAAATTCCCGTAGATCATTTAGATAGCTCTGCTATTTTTATTCCTTATATAGAGAGTTTAAAACTTACGAATCTTTGTTTTGCAGCACCCGATGTAGGAAGCACCAACCGTGTTAGAGAATTGGCAAGCTTTTTTAATGCACCGATGGTTATTTGCGACAAACACCGTAAACGTGCCAACGAAATAGCCAGTATGGTTGTAATTGGTGATGTTACCGGTAAAGATGTTGTATTGATTGATGATATTTGTGATACCGGTGGCACCCTGGCAAAAAGTGCTGGCTTATTAATAGAAAAGGGGGCAACCAGTGTGAGGGCTTTTTGCACACACCCTGTATTAAGTGGTAAGGCTTATGAGAATATTGAAAACAGTGTATTGAAAGAATTAGTAGTTTGCGATACCATTCCTTTAAAAAGCAATACTGCAAAAATTAAAGTAATATCTGTTGCCGATTTATTTGCTATAGCCATTCGTAATGCTGCCGAAAATAAAAGTATTACAAGTTTGTTTGTGCATAGCCAGATAAAAAGATAAGATCGGTTTTACAACCCATATTTATCTATCAGATAAATTAAAGCAGCCATATTAACAGCACCGAGTAATACCTCTCTTTTATTCACCGTTTCAAATACATCGTTATTGGTATGATGTATATCGAAATAACGTTGACTATCGGGGCTAAGCTCTGCAATAGGTGTTTTTAATTGATCTCCTGCCAAAGGGCCAATATCTGCACCACCGCCACCAGCTTCTAGTTTATACGTGCCATAGGGTTGAAGTAAACTTAACCAGGATTGCACTTTTTTAAGTTGTTCATCATTATTCATCTTAAAGCTAAAGCCTCGTGGCGAAAAACCACCTCCATCGGTTTCCAGAGCAAATAGATGTTTTTCTTTTTTAGCAATGGCTTCTTCGGCATATTTTACACCGCCTTTTAATCCATTTTCTTCATTGGCAAATAATACAAAACGAATGGTGTGTTTGGGTTGATAATGCATCGCCGTCAGCACCCGTAAAACTTCCATTGTTTGCACCACGCCTGCACCATCATCGTGGGCACCTTCTCCAACATCCCAACTATCTAAATGTCCGCCAATGGTTATAAATTCATTCGCATGTTCGCTTCCTTTTAATTCGCCTATCACATTATAAGCTATGGTATCTTTTAAAAATTTTCCATGGGTACACATAGACACAGCAACCTTGCTATCGTTACACATTTTCCACAGTTTATTGGCATCTTGCAAACCCAGAGCAACAGCAGGAATTTTAGGAAAAGAATCATTATACTTCATAGCACCAGTATGCGGAAAATTATCGGTTGAGCCAGATAAAGAGCGAACCAAACACCCTATAGCACCATATTGTGCAGCTTTACTTGCACCAATATATCTATACTTTCCTGCATCGCCATAGGCATTAAAAGTTTCTACATAGGTTTGATTAAAAGCATAGTTAAAGAAAACGATCTTGCCTTTTACTTCATCTTTTCTTTTTTCTAATTCATCAAAACTTTTCAGGGAAATCACGGCTGCATTGGCTTTGCCAGCCAGTGAATTGCCTAACGCAATTGCCTGAAGTTGAATATCCTGTTTTTTTGAATTGATGGAGCTAATACTTACCGCATCATTATGACCACGAATCCAATGGGGTACTACACATTCTTGTAATATCACATTCGATGCTCCAGCTTCTTGTAATGTTTTTTTACCCCAATCAATGGCTTTATAAAAAGCCAGAGAGCCTGTTAATCTATTTCCAATGTTTTTGGTAAGGTGATGTAGCCAATCGTAGGCTTTTCCGTTTAGCAAAATATCATCACTCATTTGCTTAATAAAAATAGAATCCTGATGTTGTGCTTTTGAAATAAATGGGATGGCTAAAAAGAGGACTAATATTTTTTTCATAGCGTAAAGATATTTCCCCTTTTTGAATAATGAATCATTTGTGATTAAAGGCTGATGGCATCTTTTATAGGTTCAAATAGCAAATAGTTTTAAAATATGACATATCTCATATGCTAACTATTTACATTAACAGAATTTTGCTACATTACATATTACGTTAATATAATTATGATACAACCTACCTTACATAGTTTTCATATTCCGGTAATGGGTTTAGGATTTACCATTGATACGCCTGTTAAAGTGGCACATTTTGGTATTTCATCTGTAATGTCAATAGTTGAAGATGAATTGGTGGAGCAAATGCGATCTTTCTACTGTAATAAACACGGGCTACCCTATACTTTAATTGCCGATACCGAGGACGATTTTCGTGCAAAAAGAATAACAGCATATTTGAATGTGGTTAAGAAAATTGTTGATGAACAAGTTGAAAACATTATAAATATGCCTTTTGCAGCAGGTTCAGATATTAATAAATATTTTGAACTATTGCCAGAAGATGCTGATGCTAAAAAATTGTTTTTAGCTATGATGCAAACGCAAGACGATGCAGAAAAAAGGAATCTACAAGAACAATTGCGTAAACTTATTGTGCCGGGAGCCATTGATGTGAATTTGATGAGCAAGATAGATAAAAACAATTACACTACATCTGGTGAATTATTGCCACCAGAATATTCCGATGCCATTGCTGCATTACGTGGTTTTGCTAATAGTAATGTAGATGCTTCAATTGTATTTTCGGCAGGCTATAACCCACGCCTTTATTCATACATAGAAAAACTACCCGACTTTTTTCCTACAGAAAATGCTGCACCCAAAAAGAAAATTATTTTAAAAGTGAGTGACTATCGTTCGGCATTAACTCAGGGAAAAATACTGGCAAAAAAAGGGGTGTGGATTTCTGAATTCAGAATAGAATCTGGGTTGAATTGTGGCGGACACGCATTTGCAACAGAAGGATTATTACTGGGCCCCATTTTAGAAGAATTTAAAAACAACAAAACAGCACTTGAAGCTGAATTGTTTTCAATGTGTAATAAAGCGTTAGAGGCAAAGCAGCAACCGGTTCATAAAGAAGTTCCTGCAGTAAGAATTACAGTGCAGGGAGGAATAGGAACAGCAAATGAAAATAAGTTTTTGTTAGACTATTATCAAGTAAATAGTACCGGATGGGGAAGCCCGTTTTTATTGGTGCCAGAAGTAACCAATGTAGATGAAGTTACTTTGAATAGTTTGGCAACCGCTAAACCCGAAGATTATTATTTAAGCGATAGCTCTCCTTTGGGCGTGCCATTTAATAGTTTTAGAAAATCAACTTCCGAAATGCAGCGTTTGAGCAGAATTGAAGCTGGTCGACCAGGAAGTCCTTGCACCAAAAAATGCTTGATTTCAAATACAGAGTTTAGTGAACAACCCATTTGCACGGCATCGAGAAAATATCAAAACCTAAAAATAAATCAGCTAAAGCAATTAAACATCGAAGGGCAGCTAGACGAGCAATTATTGCATCGGGAAATAGAAGCCCTTGAACAAAAAGACTGTCTTTGCGAGGGACTAGGTTCTTCTGCTTTATTGTGCAACGATATTGCCCCATTGCGAAAATTTAGTAAAGCGGTAAGTATTTGCCCGGGGCCTAATCTGGCTTATTTTTCCGGTATTTTTACTTTAAGGCAAATGGTAGATTTTATTTACGGACGCACCAATATTTTAAATGCTGTTCATCGTAGTAATATGTTTGTTAATGAACTACGGTTGTATGTTACACACTTTAAAACAGAAATCTCTAAAAACATCGATTCTATCACTACGCTTAAAATAAAACAGTTAAAGGCATTTAAAGAGAATTTACTAAAAGGAATTGAGTACTACCAACATCTTTCAAAAGAATTGAAAAACGAAACATCTCAATACATTAATGAATTAAAAACAGAATTAGCCCATATTGAGAATACGATTCAGCAGCTTTATCTGCCCGAAGAAGTTGGTTCTGTACTTAATGCTTAGTCTCTTCGTCGTATTTTTTTTCTGCTGCCTGTGCTTTTTCAAAGTCTAGCACCACACCGTTGATGCAAAAACGTAAGCCAGTTGGTGGAGGACCATCATCAAACACATGGCCTAAATGCGATTTACATTTGCCACATTGCACTTCGGTTCTGCTCATGCCATGAGAATGATCGGGGGTATAAATAACAGATCCTTTATTTAAGGGTTCATAAAAACTGGGCCAGCCACAACCACTTTCGAACTTTGTATCACTTTTAAAAAGAGCATTACCACACACGGCACAATAGTAGGTGCCTATTTCTTTAGATTTTTCAAACTTGCTGGTATAAGGTCTTTCGGTTCCCTTTTCTCTGGCTACATAATATACTTCTGGACTTAAAACTTTTTTCCATTCTTCATTGGTCAAAACCACTTTTTTGTCATCGGCTCGGTTATAAACCGGATTGTTTTTTTGAGTGCTATCCATTGTAGATTTTTTTACTGTTTGAGAATGACAACTTGCTACTAAAAGCAAAATTGGTA
>CANGOT010000042.1 GCA_947455425.1 Chitinophagaceae bacterium
ACAAATAGAACCTCATATTATTTAGATGATGTTTCAGTAATTCCTCTCGATAGTTTCAATCTTAAAGCAGATGCGGGTAGAGATACTACTATACATATTGGCGATAGTGCATTTATTGGTAGTTTAACCAATGGGTTAGATAGCATTAAATGGCAAATACTAAATGCCAATGGCACAATAGATAGTATTCGCCCAGGCTTTTGGGTGCATCCTTTGGTTAATACTTGCTATGTTGTAACGCAAACTGTAAATGGCTTTACGAGTAGTGATACAGTGTGCGTAACAGTGTTGCCCTTACCACTCAAATTTACGAATTATGAATTACGATTTACGAATGGTGGGCAAGTAGAAAATAGGTGGGTTACTGCTAATGAAATTAATGTATCGCATTTTTATGTACAGCGTTCTTTAAACGGAAAAGACTTCACAACTATTGGAAAATTAAAAGCCAATGGTGCAAGTTATAATGAGTATAGTTTTATAGACAACAGTCTGCTATCGACAGTCGACAGTCGTCCGCTGACTTACTATTATAGAATTGTAAGTGTTGATAGAGATGGCAAAATAAGTTTCAGCAATGTAAAAGAAATAACCATAAACAACCAACAACAAACAATTAGTATTTATCCTAATCCTGCAAAAAATTATATAAATGTTGTAGGAAAGAATCTTTAAAAAATACAACTGTTAGATTGTTTTGGTAGAGTTATATTACAAGTAGATCATCCAACTGAAAGACAAATAATTGACACCAGACAACTATCAAAGGGTATGTATTTCATCAACATTACCCATGCACAAACTGGTAAGTCGCAAATACAAAAACTAGTAATAGAATAAATTAATTTCAATCATTTAAAACGCAAACCGCCTCTCAAGGGCGGTTTCTTTTTTCTTCGCAGCAATGTTTTCTACAAGGCACATGGCGTTCAGTAAACAAAACGCAGCGTCCTCTGAAGAGAGACGCTGCTTAGAACCCTGGTAAGAATAAATACCACTTGTTTCAGCCTATTTTTTCGCAGATGTTGGTGAAGACCAAAACAAGTTTCGTCATTTCGATGTGTTCTTGCCCGAGAAATCTCATAAAATCCGGCAGATTTCGCCGCTGTTGGTGTTCTTCACCAACAGCACTTAGCTTAATCGTTATACGGTAGTCTTATGCTGACATCTTTTCCTATTTTGCTAAATTGAGTTATTAAAACACCAAAAATTGCTGCCCAATTGTCCATAAGAACGTTTCAAATGAGCAAAAGAATGATTCGGATGAGTAAAAGAATGATTCAAACGAGCATAAGAACACTTCATTTTAACATCAGAATAATTCAAATTTATCATCCAACGCTTCAAAGCAGTTATCCATTACCAGGTTTCTATTTTTCAATAATACAAATTAGCATTCTTTAAAATTTTAACAAAACTTTAACTTTTTTTATGCAGCTATTTTATTGGTTTTTGAATCTATGCATATGAATGGCTATTCCTTCAATATTATTTCACAATTAAATTTTTAAATTATGTCACAAAACAATGACGGGTTAAACTTTACTATGAGTTATAATGAAGTTTTAAACCTAAGTTTCGAAAAAGAGGTTCTTTTAACAAGAGACCAAACCGACCTTGCTAGTAGGGGCATTACAGTTGCACGTATTACTGCCTTTGCCGGGCTTCGCAACACATTTATGGATGTGCCTACCGATGACACAATGAAGGCAAACATTAGCATTGCCATTAATGCCAGAGATGCTGTTGCCAACCAAATGCGTATTGCCATTCGTGAAGTATTGGGTATTGCCAAAAACACTTTTGGCGATGGTACTGCACAGTACAAAACCTTTAATGGTAGCGACCTTAGCAGGCTTGATGCTGCTGCATTAAGCTTTTTAAGTGTTACCATTGTTACACAGGGCAATGCTTATTTAGCCCTAATGACTCCTAAAGGTTTAACTGCTGCAATGCTTACTGCTATTACTACACTAAAAACAACACTGGACTTAAGAATTAAAGATGTAGATACCGCCAATGCTGCACAACTTACCACTACGCAAACACGCCACAATGCTGCCAATGCTTTGTTTGACGAAATGAGTGCAATGTGCAATGCTGCACAGGTTTACTATGCCGATAGAAACCCTTTGAAAGCCAGCGAGTATATCATTTACGACACTGCCGGCACACAACAACAACGCAATGGTATTGCGGCTGCCACAAGCACTGTGTATAGAGCATTTGATGGATTAACAGCCGATGCAGCGTTTAAACTAAAGGTAATTGATGGCAATGATTTGGTGTTTTATTTTAGCCAAACCGAGGGTGGTGATGCTGGTGCAAAAAGCGTTACAATAGCGGTTGACCCTAATAACTTTACCGAAACCACTGCTGCCGATTTGGGATATAATAGCAGCACAGGTTTTATTAAATTTAATATTAAAAACAATGGCAATGTAGAGAGTGTATATAGAGTTGTGATGGGGTAATGACTAATGATTGGTGATTAGTGATAAATAAAAAGCCTCGAAGTAAACTTCAGAGGCTTAAAACGCAGCATCCTCTAAAGAGCTAAAGAGAGATGCTGCAAATGAAGATAACAATAGACATCTTTCATAATAGGTTAAATAAATTCCAATGTAAGTCTTTGCGAGATTGGGTTCTTGCCCAACGAAGCAATCTTAACTATTGCAAAGAGATTGCTTCAGGCACGAACCTTTGCAATAACTGCGATTGTTAAGTTTTATGAAATTAAATACAATCTATTATAAAAGAGGTCTAATGCAACAATGAACGCACAACCCCATAAAAACAGACACTAATACACAAAAAATGATACGTCATTATCATATATCCACGATAAAAAACAGGCCCAAGATAGCCTTGGGCCTGTTTACATATTAAATCTTCTATAATTATTAGTCTTTTATAATAACAACTTGTTGCAAATAAGTTTCACCGGTATTGGTTTGTAAATACAATAAATATTTTCCATTAGCCAAGGTTTGCACATTCATTTTTTGATTTCCCTGATGAGCTTTGCAGCTACTCATTTTCTTGCCATACAAATCATATAAAACAAGTTCTTTTAGTTTACTATCTTCTACAGCAATATTTATTTCAATATAATTTTTTGCAGGGTTTAGCAGCACTTTTAAAGGATTAGCAGACGGCATCTTTACAAAAAGTATTTTACTATAACTAAACTTGCCATCATTATCTATTTGTTTAAGTCTGTAATGGTTTAAAAAATCAGGAGCATTATCAATAAAAGCATAATCATTCATACCACTTGTTTTTTTAGTGAGTACGCTACCAATACGCACAAAATTTTTACCATCCTTACTTCTTTCAATTTCAAATACATTACTATTTGTTTCGGTAAGTGTTTGCCAGTTAAGTTCAATATTGTTTTCAACTATTTTACTACTAAAATTTGATAAGTTTACCGGAGTGATGATACACGGATTAAGTGTGCCTGAAGTGTTTGGAGCAATTGAGGCTATCAATGAATTACTATAATCATAAAAACCACAAAAGTTGAGAGAATTACCGATTGCTGTTGTTTCATTTTCTCCTACATAAAATGTTTTTGCTAAAGAATAATACACTGGAAAATTATTTGAAACAGAATCGCCAGAATAAATAAACTCAGACACCAAACTTCCTCCTGCTTGTATCAATTGAATCTTACCCATATCAGCTAAAGAATCTGCACCGCCACTAAAATTATAATAATGAAATAAACCTGAACTTGTCATTTGTGTTTTCGCTAATTTTTTATACACCAAATTATTGTTATTATAAAATAGCACACTATCATAATATGTAAAATAAAAGCCCATCCCTCCGGCATCTAAAATTTCAATATATTCATTAACGTCAGCTCCAATATTATTATAATGTATCTCTGTAATATAACTGGGATGATCGCCTGGATATCCTGGCTGAATCAATGCTAATTCATCAAAGCTAAACCCGCTTTGCTGCACCCAATTCATGAGCTCTGGATGTGTAATATCGGTTAAATAATTATAGTTTTGGGTTTTATTAATTTCTTTGGCAACAGCATCTGCCCCACTCTGCAGCATTAAATATCCCACGGCACAGTAAGTGTTAAAATCATCAATAAAATAAGGTTGTCTGTTTTGGTGTAACGTGTTTTTAGGAAAGTTGCCAGTAAGCCAATAACCATGCAATATATCCAACAGTTTAGCACGTTGCAATTTTTGGTGTGCAGTTAAATGAGCAGTACTTCTACTACGTAGTAATTTTTCGGTTTCTTGTAAATGAAATTGAATGAGTTGCTGTTCAGACAATCTGTTAGCAGCTTCGGTTTTTAGGGTCATATCAACATCGCTCTGATATTGCCATTGACTGTTTACTTCTATCAATTGTTGATAGGCATTTGTTTGTGCAATTGTTATTACAGAGAACCCAATTGCAAAGAATAAAGAACTAATAAGCTTTTTCATAATCTAATTTTTGGTTTGCTAAAGTTAGGGGTAAAAACAAAACAGCCTCACAAAACTGTGAGGCTGTTACTATTTTCATCCTTCTCTTTGGGGGGAGTTGTAGGAGATTTACTTATATTGTGGCATTAACCCTTTAGCCATTTCAACCATAGCTTTCAAACTAGCATCTTCAAGTTTTCCTTTCTTAAATTCAGCTAAAATATCTGCATGTTTGTTAACCATTTCAGTTAAGAAATGTTCTTCGAATGCTTTTACATTTTTTACTGCAACTTCTTTCAATAAACCTTGAGTTCCCAAGTAAATAATAGCTACTTGCTTTTCAACGCTCATTGGAGAATATTGACCTTGTTTCAAAATCTCTACGTTTCTCGCACCTTTATCAATTACGTTTTTAGTAGCAGCATCAAGGTCTCCACCAAATTTAGAGAACGCTTCTAACTCTCGGTACAATGCCTGATCAAGTTTAAGTGTACCTGCCACTTTTTTCATTGATTTAATTTGAGCATTACCACCCACACGACTCACAGAAATACCTACGTTAATAGCCGGACGAATACCAGCATTAAACAAGTTACCTTCTAAGAAAATCTGACCATCGGTAATAGAGATTACGTTGGTAGGAATATATGCAGATACGTCACCAGCTTGTGTTTCAATAATAGGTAAGGCTGTTAAACTACCGCCACCTTTTACTAAATGCTTGATAGAATCTGGCAAATCATTCATATTCTTAGCAACGCTATCGTTATTAATAACTTTAGCAGCACGCTCTAATAAACGGCTATGTAAATAGAATACATCACCAGGATAAGCTTCACGTCCTGGAGGTCTTCTTAACAATAAAGAAACCTCACGATAAGCCACCGCTTGTTTCGATAAATCATCAAATACAATCAATGCAGGACGACCGGTATCTCTGAAAAACTCTCCAATAGCAGCACCAGCAAATGGTGCATAGAATTGTTGCGGAGCAGGATCTGATGCACTAGCACACACAATAGTTGTGTAACGCATTGCACCATTTTCCTCTAAAGTTTTCATAACTCCAGCAACAGTAGATGCTTTTTGACCAATAGCAACATATATGCAATATACTGGTTGACCAGCATCGAAAAACTCTTTTTGATTAATAATGGTATCTACACAAATAGCAGTTTTACCTGTTTGACGGTCACCGATTACCAACTCACGTTGTCCACGACCCACAGGAATCATGGCATCTATCGCTTTAATACCAGTTTGTAAAGGTTCTGTTACCGGCTGACGATAAATTACCCCAGGAGCTTTACGCTCTAAAGGCATTTCATATAATTCTCCAGTAATTGGTCCTTTACCATCGATTGGCTCACCCAAAGTATTAATAACACGACCCACCACACCTTCACCTACTTTAATAGATGCAATTTGATTGGTACGTTTTACTTTACTACCTTCTTTAATGCCTTCGCTATTACCCAATAATACCACACCCACATTATCTTCTTCAAGGTTCAATGCGATTGCACGAGTACCGTTTTCAAACTCAACAAGCTCACCACTACCCACATTATTTAATCCATAAACACGGGCAATACCATCACCCACTTGCAATACAGTACCTACTTCTTCAAGGTCAGCAGCTACGTTAAAGTTGCTTAATTGTTGTCTTAAAATCGCTGATATTTCATCAGGTTTAATGTCTGCCATTTTAATTTATTTTAAATGATAAATTTTAAATTCCGTCTTTTTGTTTTATCTAATTGCGGGAACATACACATTCTTCGCAAATTGCTTTTTAATATCTCTTAAGTCTCTTGCGATACTAGCATCTACAAGATTATTATTGAATTCTAAAACAAATCCACCAATCAAATCTTCGTCTACTTTGGTTTCAAGCTCAACAAGACCTAAACCACCTTCTGTTGCAGCTTTATCGCTAATAGCTTTTTTTAAGCTATCACTTAGTTCAACAGCAGTTGTTAATCTTACTTTATGAATGCCTTTAATAGTATTGTATTGATCAATAAAAGCATCTGCAATTTCTGGCAATTCACCTTCTCTTCCCTTATTAATGAGTAGCTTACTAAAGGCGGTTGTTAATTCTCCTACTTTTCCGGCACTTCCCACCACATCAAATATTCTTACCTTTTTATCAGCAGTAATGATAGGGCTTTGTAAAAGAATAGCAAATTCTTTGCTTGCTCTGCAAACCGATTGTAAATACTTCATATCTGCATACACAATTTCTAATTGATTTTTCTCTACAGACAAATCAATCAAACTTTTTGCGTATCTATGTGCTAAACGTGGATTAGGCATTTCTTTTTAATTTGAAAATGTACAAATTTGAAAATATGAAAATGAAATTATTGCTGTTACAAATTTTCACATTTTCATATTTGCTAATTAAGAGCAACGCTCTGTGCAAGTTCCTTAATATATTTCTCTTGCTCTTCTTTATTACTCAATTCTCTTCTTAAAATTTTCTCGCTCACCTCAATTACCAATGCACCAACCTGATTTTTCACTTCGGTTAAAGCAGCATTTTTTTGTTGGCTGATGGCTTGTTGTGCATCTCCTACAATTCTATCGTATTCGCCTTTCGCTTTTTCTTTAGCTTCGGCAATCATTTTATCACTAGCTTCTTTTGCTTCTTTAATCATTACAGCACGTTCTTCACGAGCTTTTTGCATCAAAGCTTCGTTTTCACTAGCCATTTTAGACATATCAGCTTTTAACTTATCGGCTCTGGACAATGCATCTTCAATACCCTGCTCTCTTTCAGTAATAGAATTCAGGATTGGTTTCCAAGCCATTTTTCGTAACACAAAAAACAATACTAAAAACGCTACTGTACTCCAAAACAACAAACCGATGCTTGGAGTTACTAATGGATCTAATTCTAAAAAATACATATAAAAAAATTATACAATTTAAACTTTAAAAAACACAAACCCATTGCCCTGTGCGTTGGGTTTGTGAATGTTTTTTGGAAATTATTTTGCTAAGAATGCAATTACGCAAGCAAAAAGGGCAACGGCCTCAACGAAGGCAGCAGCAACAATCATATTAGATTGAATGTCTTTTGCAGCTTCTGGTTGACGTGCAATACCTTCTACTGCACCTTTACCAATTTGACCAATACCAATACCTGCACCAATTGCAGCTAAACCTGCTCCAATTGCAGAAATACTTCCTACTACCATTTTGTTAAATTTTAAATTGTTAAAAAATGAAAAATATTAATGATGATCTTCGTGATGATGTTCAACAGTTGCCATACCAATATACATTGCACTTAACATAGTAAAAATGTATGCTTGTAAAAAAGCAACTAAACACTCAATTAAACTAATAAACACCGCAAAAGGCACAGCAATTGCCGATGCATATGCAGTTTTAAATATGAAAATCAAACAAATTAAACTTAATACTAATACGTGACCTGCAGTAATGTTTGCAAACAATCGTATCATTAAAGAAATAGGCTTTACAAAAACACCTACTAATTCTATCGGAGCTAAAAATAATTTCATACTCCAATGCATACCCGGCATCCAAAAAATATGTTGCCAATAGTGCTTATTGCCATTGAAGTTAACAACAATAAAAACAAAAACTGCCAATATCATTGTAAAAGCAATATTGCCACTTAGATTGGCACCACCTGGCATAAAAGGGATTAACCCCAAAAAGTTATTGATTAAAATAAGAAAGAATATGGTTAGCAAAAATGGCATAAACTTACCATAATGACTACCAATGGCTGGTTTAGCAACCCCATCTCTGATAAAAACAATCACAGGCTCAATAAACGATTGCAACCCTTTTGGTGCAGAAGTAACACCTCTTTTATTATAGGCTTTACCAACTGAAATAAATACAACCAGGAGAATTATCACAGATATAAATAGAGAAGCAACATTTTTTGTGATAGAAAAATCCCAGATTTTAGCCGTATTTTCTTCATCCAGCGTACCATCAGCCTTGGCTACTTTTAATTTTCCTTCAAAAAGTTTATAACTGTATTTTGAGTTGTAAACTACTGGCTCGTGATGTTCATCAAGCAAATTCTTAGAAGAAAAAATATCCAATCCTTTATCTGTATATAATATCACTGGTAAAGAAACCGAAGTATGACCAAATAAATGCCAGCTGTAATCATCTTTGATATGCTCAAGAATAGTTTCAGCAACATTAAACTCGCCTTCGCTTTTGTGTGCAACTTCTTTATGTTGCTCCGCAGTTGTATCGCTATGATTTTGTGCAAGGGTTGGTATAGCAAAAAATACAACGAAAAGACCAAAAGCCACAGTTAGTAATTGTTTCAAGCTACTTCGCATCATCTTTTTTTTGAAATTTGGTGCAAAAGTAGGGGGATGGGATTAAAAAACACCTAATTCTAAGCCTTAAATTATTAAAAATGTTAATGAGCGTTAGTTTAAATTATAATACTGTAGCCCTACCTATCTAGCTATATTGTTAAACTATCTTTTATAGAAATTAGTTGCTTGACAATACTTTAGGGTGTTCTGTTAACGCTCTTTGCAATAGATATAATCTCGATAATACTAGTTCTGTCAACCAAGTTTGCAAGTATTGTAATCAATATTTAACCAAAGATTCTCGATTCCTTTATTATGTTTGCTAACTAATTATAGATATGAAAAAAATATTCGCCTGCCTGTTTATCGTTGTTTCTTTACAGAGTTTTGCTCAAAAGCAAAACTATAAGTTAGCTATTGTGGCTTTTTATAATTTAGAGAACTTCTACGATACCCTTGATGACCCCACAATAGACGATGAAGAATTTTTGCCTACAGGCCCAAGAAATTACAATGGCAAAATTTATCATGATAAGGTTGAGAAATTAGCATCGGTAATTAAACAAATTGGAACCGATGACGAAAAAATGGCATGCCCCGATGGCCCGGCATTTATGGGTGTTGCCGAGGTAGAGAATGAGAATGTACTGAACGACTTAGTTAACCATCCTTTAATTAAAAATAGAAATTACCAAATTGTTCATTATGATTGTAAGGATAGAAGAGGGGTAGATGTGGGTCTCTTATACAATCCAAAATATTTTAAGGTTTTAGACAGCAGGTCTTTGTTTGTGCAATTACCTGGCGGTTCAAAAAACGCTTATTACACCCGTGATGTTTTGTGGGTAAAAGGATTATTTGATGGAGAAGTGATTCATATTTATGTGAATCACTGGCCAAGCCGTTTGGGAGGAGAAGAACGCTCTGCTCCTGGTCGTGCTGCTGCTGCCATGGTGAGTAAAAAACATATTGACAGCATTGCAAAAGCTGAAGGAGAACAAAAAGTTGTTATTATGGGTGATTTGAATGATGACCCAGTTAGCCCAAGTCTTACAAAAGTGCTAAAATGCAAATCAAGTATCAGTGAAATGAGTGAAGGTCATTTATATAATCCTTGGGTAGAAATGTATAAAAATGGTTATGGCACTTTGGCGTATCAGGATGCCTGGGGTTTATTCGATCAAATTATTATCGGCAATAAATGGCTCGATAAAAAACAGGATGGTTTCTTTTTTGCCAAGCAACGAATTTTTAACAGAGAGTTTATGACAGAGAACATTGGTAAGTATAAAGGTTATCCAATGCGTACCTGGGATGGACTAACTTACAGAGGAGGTTATAGTGACCACTATCCTACATATCTGGTGATGTTAAAGCGAATCAATTAATTCAGTTTCGTAGTTCACTTGTAAACATTCGGCTTTACTGAAACAAAAAACACATCAAAGTTTATTAAGTATCATCTTAACAAACTTTGATGTGTTTTTTTATTTAATCTGGAATAAATCTTTTACAAAATAAAGCTCCCGAGTACTATATCTTTCCACTTTGAATAACGCCTCCGCCTATTACATCATTTCCATCATAAAATACCGCTGATTGACCAGGTGCAATACTCTTTACGTTTTCATAGAATTTTATTCTTAATCCTGCATCATCATTAAACAGATTACTTAATGCTCCGCGGTCTTTATATCGTATCTTAGTAATCGCTTCTTGTCCATCTGTGATACCATCATACTTCATCCAATTAATCTTTGTAACAAGCATTTCACTTTGCTCTAAGTCTGTTTCTTCACCTAATACAACAGTATTATTTTCAGGGTGAATAGCAGTTACATAAGCTGGTTTCCCTAAAGCAATTTCAAGCCCTTTTCGTTGCCCGATGGTATAAAAAGGATATCCTTTATGCTTGCCTAGTTTCTTACCGGATTTATCAATAAACCATCCTCCATCTACTTGTTCTTCAAGCCCATCTACTCTGCGTTTTAAGAAACCACGGTAATCATTATCCGGCACAAAGCAAATTTCGTAACTCTCGCTTTTTTTAGCTAATTCAGGATAGCCCATATCGTGAGCCATTTGCCTGATTTCAGTTTTGCGATATTTGCCCAGGGGCATAATCGTTCTACTCAGTAACTCTTGATCTAATCCCCAAAGTACATAAGACTGGTCTTTGGTTTCATCAAGTCCTTTGCTAATAACATATCGTCCATTAGTGTGTTGCCTAACTTCAGCATAATGACCAGTTGCAATAAAATCGCATCCTAATGAATTGGCACGTTTAAGCAAAGCCTTCCATTTAATGTGCGTATTACACATTACACAGGGATTGGGAGTTCTACCGGCTAGATACTCTCCCACAAAATTTTCTATAACAAAGCCACCGAACTCATCTCTGATATCTAGAATATAGTGCGGAAATCCATGATGCACAGCCGCTTGTCGAGCATCATTGAAGCTATCGATATTGCAACAACCAGTCTCTTTTTTTGAGGTTCCACCACCACTTGTGGCGTAATCCCAGGTTTTCATTGTAATGCCCAAAACCTCATAACCTTCGTGGTGAAGCATCAAAGCTGTAACAGTACTATCAATACCGCCACTCATTGCTACCATTACTTTTCCTTTCTTGCTCATGAGGCAAAAGTAAAACAATTGAATTACGAAGGAAGAAATTGTGATTGCTGATGTTATAGAATAAAATGAAAATGTTTACGGCTAATATTAAACGAATCGCATTAATTTTACATCTACAGCATCGTAAGTTGAAATTAATAAACTTTTTTTTGCATCTTCGCAACCCACAGACAATTGTGTATGAAGCAAGTTTTGTATAATAAGTTAGTAGAGAAGAAAAGACAGCATAAAAAGTCTTTCGCTGTTTTAATTGACCCAGACAAGGTTGATGCTGCTTCAATTAAACAACTTGTCTTGCTTGCTGTGAATGCTAAAGTTGATTATTTTTTTGTAGGTGGAAGTCTTGTTATTTCTACACATTTAGATGAATGTATTCAATTGATTAAAGCATCTTGCGACATTCCAGTTATACTTTTTCCAGGCTCTCCATCTCAGGTTAGCAAATATGCTGATGCACTATTATACCTTTCTCTTATCTCTGGTCGTAATCCCGAATTACTAATTGGTCAGCATGTTATTTCTGCACCTTTTGTAAAACAAAGCGGCTTAGAAATAATGCCTACCGGTTACATGGTAATTGATGGCGGGGCTCCTACCACCGTTTCATACATTTCGAATGCATCACCCATTCCTGCCGATAAATCAGATATTGCTATGTGCACTGCAATGGCGGGAGAAATGCTTGGAATGAAATTAATTTATATGGATGCTGGTAGTGGTGCAAAAGTTCCTATTACCGAGAAAATGATTGAAAAAGTTAGTTGTAGTATAGAATCTCCTTTAATCGTTGGTGGCGGAATTATTGAGCCTGAAAAAGCTTACCTCAATTGCAAGGCAGGTGCTGATATTATTGTTGTTGGCAATGCTATTGAAAAAGATGCTTCTCTAATTAAAGAAATGAGTGCTGCTGTGCATAGCAGTTTTGTAAATGTATAAAAAGAGCCACCAATAATCTTTTATTGAAAAGAAAACTTGAACCCAAGTAATTACTTTCTCACAATATCAGCCCCTAAAGCTCTTAATCTAGTATCAATATTCTGATAACCTCTGTCAATTTGTTCAATATTCTGTATAGTGCTTTTTCCTTCAGCACTTAATGCTGCAATTAACAAAGCCTGGCCAGCACGAATATCTGGACTGCTCATTGTTATTCCACGCAATTTATTTTTTCGTCCCAATCCTATGACTGTTGCTCTGTGAGGGTCGCATAGAATAATCTGAGCTCCCATGTCGATGAGCTTAT
>CANGOT010000043.1 GCA_947455425.1 Chitinophagaceae bacterium
CTTAACACAGGATGGGAAATTGGTAGAGATAGACGCTTCGAAACTTCATTCGGTGAAAGCAACCCAAGGTAAAATTTCTAATGAAGGATTGCAGGATTGGGTGAAAAAAAGCTAATATATAAATAACAAATTTTATGAACACAAACGATAATTCAAGACGAGAGTTTCTTGCAACAGGATTATTAGCTGGCTTGGCTTTAGCAGGATGCTCTACTAAAAAAAATCCCTTTGATGAGCTGGCAAATGATGTGAAGCCATCTGGCGAAATGGTAAAGCTATTGTCGGTTGATGGTGAGGTAATTGAAATAGATAAAGCCTTCTTAAAACCAGTACCCGATTTGCCACAGGTGTCTAACGAAGCAGCAAGAATGGGCATTGCAGGTAAAAAGTTTGTAATGGTGATAGACCTTGCCCGATGTAAGAGCTTAAAAAAATGTCAATCAGCCTGTAATCATATGCACCATATTCATCCGGGTCAAAACTGGATAAAGGTTTATCCTATGCAGGATGCAGAACATACCGCTCCTTACTGGCAACCCACAACCTGTATGCATTGTGATGAACCACCCTGCGTAAAAGTTTGTCCTGTAGATGCCACATTTAAACGACAAGATGGAATTGTTTTAATTGATAGTGATCGTTGTATTGGCTGTCGTTTTTGTATGGCTGCTTGTCCATATTCTACCAGAGTATTTAATTGGGAAGAACCAAGTTTAGAAAAAGAAATTGCCGATAAACCCTATTCCTGCGAAACAAGTGTTCCTCAAAAAATGGGAACTGTTGGCAAATGTGATTTCTGCCCCGATATGGCTCGTAAAGGCGAGTTACCACATTGTGTTTCTGCTTGTCCCAATGGTGTTTTCTTGTTTGGAGATATGTTAGAAGACACTGTAACAAATGGTGCAGAAACATTCAGGTTTAGCGATTTAATAAAAGATAAAGCTGGTTATAGATTAATGGAAGATTTAGGTACTAAACCAAGTTTTTACTACTTGCCCCCTGTTGGCAGAAACTTCCCTTTTGAAAATAACGAGAAGAAAGAAGCAACTAAATAAGTTAACTAAAAACATATACCGTGGAGCAGTTAGCAAAACAAAAAATTATTCAAGACCTTTTGCCACAAAAGTTTGGCAAGCAAGGCAAAATTTGGGTAGCAGGATTAATAGTGCTATGTATTATTGGCGTTGTAGCCTACATACGACAATTGTCGAAGGGATTGGTGGTTACAGGCATGAGAGATTATGTATCATGGGGTATTTACATCTCTAATTTTGTATTCTTTGTTGCCATTAGTTTGGTGGGTTCTCTCATAACAGCTGTGTTAAGATTAACGAACGTACATTGGAGCACCCCATTAACACGTATTGCAGAAATAATAGCAGTTTCGGCCATCACATTTGCATCTCTTATTATTATAGTTGATATGGGACGACCCGAGAGATTTTATAACTTGTTTCTGCATGGTCGCTTACAATCACCTATTATCTGGGATGTGATTGTAATAACCACTTATTTTTTCATTAGTATTTTACTGTTATACTTTCCTCTTTTGCCAGATTTGAAAATTATGCTAGAGGTTAAAAAAGGTTTCAGTAAAGGAATGTTGAAGTTCTATTCATACTTAGGTTCTTTTTGGAAACATACTCCAGGTCAGATTAAATTAAGTGAGAAAGCTATTGGCATATTGGCTGTAACCATTATACCTGTTGCATTTTCAATTCATACAGTAACATCCTGGTTGTTTGCAACAACCTATAGACCAGGTTGGGACAGCACCAACTTTGGTGCATACTTTATTTCTGGAGCTTTTTTAGTAGGAGCAGGAGGAGTGGTTGTGGCTATGTATGTTTTTCGTTCTCATTACAATTTAAAAGAATACATCACTTATGATCATTTTGATAAAATGGGAAAAGTGTTGGTGATGCTGGCTTTATTGTATTTATACTTCAATGTAAATGAATTTTTGGTGCCTGCATTCAAAATGAAAAAACCAGAAGAAGAACATTTAAGAGGGTTATTTACAGGAGAGTTTGCACCTATATTCTGGTTTGCCATAACAACATCTATGCTGGTTCCCATACTCATACTGATTACCAAAAAAGGCAGAAGACCTTTCCCTGCTTTTATTGCTGGAGTGCTTGTGGTTATTGGTTCCTGGTTTAAAAGATATATTATTGTTACACCAACATTATTGCATCCTTTTTTACCCATGCAAGATGTGCCAGCTAACTATAAACACTATTTTCCAACATGGGAAGAATGGGCCATTGCTATTGGTTCTTTAGCTGGAGCTCTACTGGTTATTACAATTTTTGCAAGAATATTTCCTATTATTCCAATTCAAGAAACAATCACTGAAAAAGAAGAACATGAAAAAGCATTATCATAGAATACTCTTAGCAATATTTGGCTTATTGCCTTTGCTAATGATGGCACAAAATGCCGAGAAAAATAGTTTGTCTTTAACATTAAAATATTTCAATAATAATAATCAAACACAGTATTTGGTAGTTCAGGCTAAATCAAAGATTGATGGTAAATTTCAACAGATACCCAACATTCCTATAAGTTTTTATATTGCAAGTGAAACTGTAAAGGAAAACTTGTTAGGCAAGGCAATTACTAACGAAAAAGGAGAAGCAAGTTTATTGATTCCCCCAACTGCAAAGGCAGCATGGATAAAGACAATTAATCCTAATTTTATTGTGGTTTCAGAAGCAACAAAAAAGTTTGATGAAGGCAGGGGTGATGTAACCATTACCAAAGCAAAAATTAAAATTGATACTGCTGATGGTAGAGTAATCAATGCTACAGTAATGGCAATGAAAGATAGTATTTGGGTTCCTGTTAAAGGGGTTGATTTATCTATTGCTGTAAAAAGAATGGGAGGTAATTTGAACGTAAATGAAACACAAACTTTTACAACAGATTCTCTAGGGGCTGTTACTGCTGAATTTAAAAGAGATAGTTTACCAGGCGATGCAACAACAGGAAAATTAACTTTAATTGCCACTGTTACTGATAATGAAACTTATGGAAATCTTACAGCAGAAATACCTGCTGTGTGGGGGAATAAATGTAACTACAATGCTGAATTTGATAGAAGAACATTATTCGCCCGAAGGGGGCATTCGCCTATTTGGTTAGAGTTGATGGCTTATGGGATTATACTTGCAGTTTGGGGTGTATTGCTTTACTTAATTATACAGCTTAGAAAAATAATAAAACTTGGTGCTTAACTTTTGATTGTGATTAGAAGGTTGCTTGCTAAGTGGTTAAAAACCGCTTGTTTAACTCCCTGATTTTTCAGGGAGTTTTTTATTCTTCAGTGTTATCCTCGTCTTCAAAACTAATTGCTAATTCGTTTGTTTTAACAAAGTGGCACCACTTGCAATCTTCTTTACCACATCCTGTATAAAATTCTCTGTTTTGAATTTGCTGCCAGGTGGTTTTTATCTGTTCTTTAACCGTTGTAATATCTGCTGCAGAGATGACTAATTTTTCTTTTCTATACACTTTTTTTTCATCGGGTTCTATGAAATCAAACTCTGCTGAAACTGCATTCCAGTTTGAATTTGTGGTGTTGTTATCAATTAATATTTTATAAAAAACAGCTTGCCGCCAATAGTCACCACCATTAGGCATTTTCTCATTGGGTGCATCAAATGTTTTCTTTATTTTTTTAGCAGTATCGTAGTTGCCTGTTTTATAATCAACCACATTAATATTATTTCCATCAAACTCTAGTTTGTCTAACTTGCCTTTCAACGGAACACCTTCTACCATTAAATTTCTGATACTTCTTTCAACTGAAACTATTTTATTAAATGTATTGATGTAGGTATTGTAGTAGTTGGTTAAAACCTCATGTCCATATTCTAGTCTTCTTGCAAATTGTTCTTTAGTAAAGTTCTCTCTATGTCTGTGTAAGTACCACTCAAAATCGGCAATGAAAATTTCTTTTGAAGGAAATATATTGTTGCTAGTTTGCATCTTTTTAAATAATTGGTCAAGAGCGTGATGAACGGCACTGCCAAATTCTGTAGCTTCATTTCGTCCACTTGGTACACGAACAATGTTGTTATAATAGAATTGCAACGGGCATTTTAAATAATTGTTTAATGCAGTAACATTCATAACAAATTTATCCAAAATAGGAGCCAGGAAGTCGGCTTCGTTGCTGTCTATTACAGGTTTTGCTGTTGCGTTGTATTGCAGTAAAGTGAAATCAAGTTTATCATCTTCGTTAATAGTGATGGCATTTGTAGGCAATGCAAATGCATCTTGAATTTCTGCTATAAACATGGATGGCTCTGCTTGTTTTCCATCATTTTTATTAGTAGGATAAGTGATGTACAAATGCTTTGCAGCTCTTGTTAGTGCTACATAAAACAACCTTCTTAATTCTTCCTCAACTTCGTTTTGGCTATTTGCAGTAACATTGCTTTCAAATACAGTATCTGGTAATTTATAACCACTGCTTGGTTTTCTTTTTTTCTCCCAGGTATGTGCATTGGTGCCCGCAATAAACACATATTCAAACTCTAAACCCTTGCTGCCATGAGCTGTTAACAAATTAATACCTTTATCTGTTCCGCTTACTTCAATCAATGGTAAAGGCAAATCTTCGTCTTGCATTAACTGAATTAAGGAAACCAAATTTGCAAGATTGAGTGATGTGTTTTTGGAAGTTTCATTCTTTACAAAATCAAACAAACCTGTTATTACTTTTAGCAAAAAATGTTTATTACTTCTCAACATCACACTAGCTAATAAACCAGCATTGGTAATAATATTCCCCAAAATAGTTTGAACTGTTTCATTACTAACATCTGCAATTAATTGTTCAATAATGGCACTTGCATTTTTTAATTCTTTGCTAATTCCATGACTATCGAATAAATCTTTTGCTGGTGTATTTGCTTTGGTAAAAAGTAGTTCACGAATAGATGTTTTCTTGTCGCTAAACTGTTTGGAAGCCACCTCCACACTTAATTTGGCAATATCTATTGGCTTTATTTTGAAGAAACTAAAATGCAATATTTCAAATAACATTTCATCGCCCTCATAAGGTCTATCGTGTTCGGCAGCTAAATAATTCAATAACAAAATAATTTGCTGAGCAATAGGTTGTTGAAAAATATTAATTTGACGTTTGCTGTAATACGGAATATTCTTTTGTTTTAAAAATAATGCTAACTCCTCTCCATATTTATTTTCTTTATAAATAATGGCTATGTCTTTTGGCTGAATACCACTATTTATAAGGCTTTCAATTTGTTGTGTTAAATAAATTAACTCTTCTTTTTCTGTAGCACATTCTATAATTTGTGGTTGAATGTTTAACGAAACCAATGCTTCATTTGCTGTAATAATGTCTTTTGAAAGGTTGGGTATTTTATTAATTAATCGTTGTGTGTTTTTATCTATAATGCTTTTTGAAACATCGAGAATAGGTTGAACAGAACGATAATTATTTGTTAAAACAACGGTCTGCAATTGATGAGCAAAAGATGTTGCAAAGCCCAGCATATTCTCCACATTCGCTCCTTGAAATCTGTATATACTTTGGTCATCATCGCCCACCACAAAAATACTTTCGGTATAATTTTCCTGATACAAAAGATTGATGATTTTGTTTTGAGTGCCGCTTGTATCCTGATATTCATCAACAAGAATATGGTTGTACTGGCTGGAATATGTATCTAGTAAGTTAGGATTTTCTTCAAATGCCTTTATTACCCAATTAATCATGTCATCAAAATCGTAGAGACTTTTTTTCTTCATCAATAGCTGAAAATTTTCAAACTCATTAATGGCAGCTTTTAGTTTGGTCATCTTCTCTATTTCTTCATCAATCTTGCTTTGTTTTAAGTCTCCCGCATTAAACTCTTTATACTTCTTTTTATAAACAAACTCATCCCTGGCAGGTAAATCTTTAATGTATTTTTCAATGGAGGTTAAGAGAAATTCTTTTGTCCAACCTTCACGTTTCATATTACTAAACAAGTTACGTAAGTTGGCTATTTCATAATAAACATCCCCTCTGTAACGCTTTAGAACATTGTCTTTTTTGAAGCCATCAATCAATTGTTTAAACAATTCTATCTTTTCTAAATCGCTGATGGGATTAAGCGAGTTTTTCTCAAACAAGCTTAAATTATCTTGTATCACATCGTTGCAAAAACTATGAAAAGTGTGGATGTTTACTTTATAAGCATCGGGACCTATAAAACTTAGTAAACGCTTACGCATAGCCACTGTGCCAGCATCTGTATATGTTAAGCAAAGTATGTTTTGAGGAAGAGTGTCGGTTTCTAAAAGTATTTTACCAATTCGAGCACCTAGTATTTGTGTTTTGCCAGTACCAGGACCAGCAATTACCATAACAGCTCCATTAATGGTATCAACTGCTTGTTTTTGCTGTTGATTTAGTTTGGTGTAAACTTCTTTAAATTTCTCTAGTTGTTTCTCGGCAGTCATACCACTTGTATTTGTGCAAAGATGCAAAAGACCAAATCAAACAGGTTTGTTTTTTGGCGAAGATGCTTCGATAAAGGAAATAAAATAAAACAATTACAGCTACAAACCGATGTAGCATTATTTTTACCCCGTGTTTTATTTTAATTTCAACGATACAGTCAATTTATTTTCTAAACTAAGTTTTCGCAGAGTTATGAATGCTGCAAAAGTTTGGGGTAGTTATCAAGTTAGTAAATTGCTTAAAAAACCTATACAATGGGGTTACCCAATTTCTATATCTTTTGAACCAACAACAAGTTGTAATCTTCGTTGTCCTGAATGTCCCAGTGGTTTAAGAGAGTTTACAAGACCAACCGGAATGTTGCAAAAGAGTTTTTTTCAAGAAACTATTGATGATATTTACAAAGATCTTTTGTATCTCATTTTCTATTTTCAAGGAGAACCTTATTTAAATCCTGATTTTCTAGATATGGTTAAGTATGCCCATGAAAAGGGAATCTATACCGCAACAAGCACCAATGCTCATTACCTCACAGATGAAAAAGCAAAGAAAACAGTTGAAAGTGGATTAGATAGATTAATAATAAGTGTTGATGGAACTACACAAGATGTGTATCAACAATATCGTGTAGGTGGTAAGTTAGATAAGGTTTTGGAAGGTGCAAGAAATATTGTAAAGTGGAAAAAAGAACTGAATAGTAAAACGCCGTTTATTTTCTTTCAATTCTTGGTGGTAAAACCAAACGAACATCAGATAGAAGAGATTAAAGAACTTGGGAAAGAAATTGGTGTTGATCAGGTTCGCTTTAAAACTGCACAGGTTTACGACTATGAAAACGATCCTAATCATCTTATTCCAACTATTGAAAAATATAGTCGTTATAAAAAGGATAAGAATGGAAAGATGCAAAGCAAAAGTGGTTTAAATAATCATTGTTGGCGTTTATGGAGTGGTAATGTTTTAACCTGGGACGGTTTGGTGGTACCTTGTTGTTTTGATAAAGATGCTATGCATCAACTTGGTAATTTAAAGAATCAAAGTTTTAAGGAAGTTTGGAACAATAGCAATTATAAACAATTTAGAAGCGAGTTAATGACTAGTCGTAAAAACATCGACATCTGCTCAAATTGTAGCGAGGGATTAAAAGTTTGGGAGGAATAATAAAACCATTTGAACTTTTTTTTATGAGAATTATCAAAACCTCTTAATTTTACGCCATTATTTATAAAAAAAACAAATATGATTAAAAAAATTCTACCCTCAATTATTATGGGATTAGGTTTGGTGTTGATGAGTTCTAATGTGAATTCTCAATTGAACTATACTGTATCTTTTCCTACTGCCACCTACACTGCTATTACTGGAACTACGCCTACTTTAACAATGGCTTATCCTCTTGCTCAGGCAGCTACTGAAGGTGTACCAAACACTGATGAAGGTGCAGCGAATGGTATTGCGATACCATTTCCATTTAAGTTTAACGGTCTTCCATACACCACTGTTAATATCAGCACTAATGGCTTTATTTCATTAGGTTCAAAACTCGATACTTTTGATATTTATTATGCTAATAATTTATCTTCTGGTCCTAACGGAAATGGATTTAATTCACTTGCTTCTCGTCCTATTATTGCCCCGTTATGGGATGATTTAGATATGCAAGCTGCTACTAATATCAAATACACAACTACTGGAACAACTCCTAACAGAATATTTACTGTTCAATGGACAAATGCTAAGTGGACTTGGACTGCAACAAGTGCTTCAATGAGTTTTCAAGTTAAACTTTACGAGGTAGATAATAGTATTATGTTTCATTACAAACCAATCAATGCTGGAACTTTATCAACATCAGCTGGAGCTTCTGTTGGTTTAGCTGATGGACCAACTGGTTCTGGAAATTTTTTAAGTATGAGTGGTTTAACAAATGCTGCAACTAATAGCAGCACAACTGAAACAACAACTATTGCTGCAAAACCAGCGAATAATTTTGCAATTTTATTTACACCAATACCTACACCAGCTATTGATGCTGCACTGAAGTTGTATGCAGCTCCAGTTCGAGCTACTTGCATATCAACACCACAAACATTAAAATATATCATTAGAAATACAGGAACAAACTCAATAGCACCAGGTGCCGCGGTAGTTAATGTTAACTTAACTGGAGCAAACCCAGCTACCTTCAATGTATCTAATTCTAAAACTTTAGCATTTAATGAATATGATACTGTTACTATTAATAACGTTAATCTAAATAATCCTGGCAGTACACCTATTATTGGTGTTGTTGCATTGGCTGGCGATACTAAAGCAACAAATGATTCATCTAAATATTCTTATTCAACAGCAACTACATTAACATCTTTCCCATTAAATGATGGTGGTGATTTAACTGCCTTTAATTGGCTTTACTTTAGATATGGTGGTAATAATGGCTGGAGATTGGGTGGTCCAAATGCCTACTATAATTCAGCTCTTGGTGATTCTTTATATCCATACAGCGGCAGTGATTTCTACTACTTTAATCCAGTTTCTTCAGCAGCATTGTCAAATTCATATTTATATACTCAATGCTTAACATTGCCTGCTGGTATGCCTGCTTCTAACTATTACTGTTCTTTTTGGATGAGTCACGATAGTAGTAGAGCTGATGCGGCAGGTTTTGGATCAGATAGTTTATTCATATCAGTTTCTACAGATGGTGCACAAACTTGGACAAGACTTGCAGGATTTGATAGAATCAGAGCTGGTTTCGATTTGCCAGGATGGGCAAAAGATTCTGTAGACTTATCTGCTTATGCAGGTCAAACAATTCACGTAGGATTAGAAGGGGTAGGAAATTATGGTAATGTGTTTGGTGTTGATGATATCGAAATTGGTGCTAACTATCCATTACCAGTTACACTTTCAAATTTCACAGGAAATAAAGAAGGCTTGAAAAATGTTTTGAAATGGGAAACTGTAAACGAAACAAATAATAAAGGTTTTGAATTGCAACGTAGCATCAATGGTAAAGATTTTGGTAAAATTGGTGAGATAGCTTCTAAAGCTACTAATGGTACTAGCTCTACTAAACTTAATTACACATTTACTGATGCTACACCTATTACTTCAGCAACTAACTACTACCGTTTACGTCAAATAGATATTAATGGTAAAGAGTCTTTCTCTAATGTTGTTGCAATTAAGTTAAATGAAGTAGTTAAAGCTCAAATCAGCAGAATTTACCCTAACCCAGTTCAAGATAAATTGAATGTTTTATTAAGCACTACTGCTGCTGAGAAAATGACAGTTGTTATTACTGATCTTATTGGAAAAACTATTACTCAACAAACAACAGAAGCTGTTCAAGGAGATAACAATGTATCATTTAATACAACTCAACTTGCAAAAGGAACTTATGTTGTTAAAGTATTCTCTACCCAAAATGCAGAGATTGCTTCACAAAAATTTGTAAAACAATAATTTAAAATAACTTCTTTTTATAAACAGCGACTGCCTTTGGTAGTCGCTGTTTTTTTATGACTATATCAAAAAATAATTTTCATTAAACTTAAAAATCATTAACTTGTCCCATCAAAAAAATAAGCTATGCCAGTTTCTCTTCAACAAAAAAACCAACATTTATTATGGCGTGCAGGTTTTGGTATCGATGAAAAAAATTTAAACAATATTATCAATACGAAAACAAAAAAAATAGTTTCAAAACTTTTTGAAGAAGCTGCTTCAACACCCGATTTTATTGATGTTGCTGATGAATCATTAAAAAAAATATACCAAGAACTTGCTGACCAAAATACGATGAACCCTCTTGATAAAACTCTTGAAAAATTTAGCAGAGAGAAGCGTCAAGAAATTAGAAAGCAAAGTGGAGCTGATATTAAAAAATTAAATTTAAAATGGCTGAATGAAATGACAACAACATCAGCAGTGTTGAGAGAAAAAATGAGTTTGTTTTGGCACGGACATTTTGCTTGTAAAGAAGATAATATTTTTAATCATCAAAATCTTTTGCAAATCATTAGAACCAATGCTTTAGGTAGTTTTAAAGATTTATTGTTTGAAGTTAGCAAAAGTGCTGCAATGATTTCTTTTTTAAATAACCAGCAAAATAAGAAACAACATCCCAACGAGAACTTTGCAAGAGAAGTGATGGAATTGTTTACACTTGGTAGAGGAAATTATAGTGAAGAAGATATTAAAGAAGCTGCAAGAGCATTTACTGGATGGGGCTTTAATTACAAAGGAGAATTTGTTTTCAAAAAAAATCAACACGATGATGGAATCAAAACAATCCTTGGAAAAACAGGAAATTTTGAAGGCGAAGATGTTTTAAATATTTTGCTGGAACAAAAACAAACTGCAAAGTTCATTACTCAAAAAATTTATAAATATTTTGTAAATGATGATGTAGATGCTGCAAATATTGATTGGTTGAGCAATAGGTTTTATAAAAATAATTATAATATTTCGAGCTTGATGAAAGACATTTTTAGCAGCGATTGGTTTTATGACGAAAAAAATATTGGTGCTAAAATAAAATCTCCTGTTGAACTGCTTGTGGGTATTAGAAAACAATTAAACATTCAATTAGAAAAACCAGAGATACAACTATTGCTGGAAAATGCTTTGGGACAAGTACTATTTTATCCGCGAAATGTTGCTGGTTGGCCAGGTGGAAAAAATTGGATAGATAGTAGTTCATTAATGTTGCGTTTACAAATTCCAAGATTAATTAAAGACGACACAGAATTTGATTTAACTCCAAAAACAGATGATGATCAACAAATGGGAATGAAGGATAACTTCTACAATAAAATGCAAATGGAATTAGCAAAAAAATATCGCATCAATGCTAAAATAAATTGGACTGAATATATCAATCAATTTGAAAAAGTAAAAAGAGAGGATCTACTGGAGACATTAAAACAATTGATGTTGCAAACACCATTTAATAGTATTCATTCAACTGTTATAGAAAGCAATATAGATAAAACTAGTAGAGAAGCGTATATTAAATCTGCAACTATAGCAATAATGAGTACACCGGAATATCAATTGATGTAGAGGTTTTCGATTTAATGATATTAGATTTACGATTTATATAAACATTTGAGTAAATACTATCAACAAATCGTAATCACATTAATAGTATACCACACATTGTAAATCGTACATATATGACTATGAATCGTAAATCATTTATCCAAGCATCATCTCTTGCAACAGCAAGTTTAATGATGCCAAGTTTTTTAAAAGCTTTTGAAGGAACCAATAACAAACTTGTTCCGCCAGGAAATAAAGTTTTAGTAGTGCTACAATTAAGTGGCGGGAATGATGGTTTAAACACAGTCATTCCTGTTCGTAACGATATTTATTATAGAGAAAGACCCAAGCTAGGCATTGAAAAAACAGCAGCTATTAGTTTAAATGATGATACAGGAATTCATCCAGAGTTAAAAGGATTAGCAGATATTTTTCACGATGGCGGAATGGCTATTATTAACAGCGTTGGTTATCCAAATCCAGATAGAAGCCATTTTAGAAGTATGGATATCTGGCAAACAGCATCTCAAAGTAAAGAATATAAAAATACCGGTTGGTTGGGTAGATATTTAGATGCACAATGTAATGGATGCGATAAACCAACACAAGCAATGGAACTAGATGATGTATTAAGTTTGGCTTTGAAGGGTGAACACGAAAAAGGATTGGCCTTTAAAGATCCAAAGCGTTTATACAATACAAGTCAGGCTAAATATTTTAAAGATTTGAATGCAAGCCACCAGGACCATCACGATGAAAAGCCAGTTGATTACTTATATAAAACAATGGCAAATACTATTAGTAGTGCCGAATATATTTACAAACAAAGTCAACTGCACCCCACAACTGCAACATACCCTACCACAGAATTAGGTAGAAGTTTTAAAAATATTGCATCGCTTATTTTCAGCGATATTAATACAAAAGTTTATTATGTTAGCTTAGGTAGTTTTGATACACATGTGAATCAACAAGATCAACAAAAAAGGTTGTTTAAAGATA
>CANGOT010000044.1 GCA_947455425.1 Chitinophagaceae bacterium
ATGATGAACGCACTACTTATAATATGATTTATGTGGATGGTGCCAGTGGGGTGAGCTATGCTAAAAGATTTAATGTTACAGGTATCACACGCGATAAAGAATACGATTTAACAAAAGGTAGCGATAAAAGTAAAGTACATTATTTTACAGCCAATCCAAACGGAGAAGCAGAAGTATTAAAGATTGTTTTAAGCCCTAACTGCACGGCCCGAATTAAAGAGCTAGAATATTATTTTGAAGAATTAGAGATTAAAGGCAGAAGCTCACAGGGAAATACTGTAACCAAATACCCAATTAAATCTGTTAAGTTCAAAGAAGCTGGAAGAAGCACTTTGGCAGGTAGAAAAATTTGGTTTGATGAACAGTTTGGTAGAATTAATATTGATGAAAAAGGCAGGTATTTAGGCACTTTTGAAGGAGACGATAAATTGCTGGTAGTGTATGCCGATGGTAACTATGAAATTACCGATACCGAATTAACACAGCGTTTTGAAGTAGACAAAATAAAACTGATAGAACGTTTTAATCCTGAAAAAGTAATTACAGCTGTTTATCACGATATCGATAAAGCTCAATTTACAGTTAAAAGATTTAAAATAGAAACCACAACACTTAAAACAAAATATTTGTTTATCAGAGAGGGGAGTGGTAACTATATTGAAACGGTTACAACCATTGAAGAACCTATTTTAGGCGTACAACAAGGCCGAGGTGCAGATATAAGAAAGGGTAAATTAAAGATTGCTAAAATGGTAGATATTATGGGATGGAAAGCAATAGGAGCAAAGCTCTTAGATTATAGTAAATCTGTAGTAATGCATTGGGAAGAAGCAACTCCTAAAGACAATAATAATCAACCTGAATTGTTCGAATAACTATATTTTACTCAAATAAAAAATGCTCCTTCAAGGAGCATTTTTTTTGTAGAAGCTGTTTGGGTTATTTATTTAGAATAGATTATGCGTAATTTTTTGAGCGAAATAAGGTGAATTTTGCAGCCATAGTCCAACGCCTAAGGCGAAAAATTCAACGAAGTTGTAGCCAAATAAAGTACCATAAGGAATATCAAATAAATAACACAAACAGCTTCTTAGCCTTTACAACACTATTTTTGTTTGATGCAGTTAGAGAGTAAATTAATTATGCTGGAAAATCGGTTGCAAAAAGTATTTAAGCATCGAAATAAGCAGGCAAAAAGAATGGGTATTTCTTGTTATAGATTATATGATAAAGATTTGCCTGAATTTCCTATCTGTATTGAGTTGTACGACGATAAAGTGTACATTTCCGAGTATGTAAGTAAGCATCACTTAACCGAAGAAGAATATGTTGCCTGGCTCGAAGAAACTATTGTTGTTATAAGAAAAGTACTGAACATTAGCGATGAAAACGTTTTTATTAAGCAAAGAAAAAGAATGAATCATCGTACACAGCAATACGAAAAAACCGATGCCAAGGAAGACTTTTTTACGGTAGAAGAAACTGGCTTAAAGTTTCTGGTAAACCTTACCGATTATTTAGATACCGGTTTGTTTTTAGATCATCGTACTACACGCCAAATGGTGCAAGCCGAATCGGCTGGTAAAAAAGTGCTAAACCTTTTTTGCTATACTGGTTCATTCTCGGTTTATGCTGCATCGGGCAAAGCAAGTTTGGTTACCTCGGTTGATTTATCAAAAACTTATTTAAAATGGGCTGAAGATAATTTTACTATTAATCTCTTAAAAAATAAAGAACAATATCAATTCATTCATGCAGATGTGGTGCAATATTTAAAAACGCTCCAGTCCAATAGCTACGATATTATTGTGATGGACCCACCTACGTTTAGTAATAGCAAAAGAATGGACGATTTTATGGACATTCAAAGAGACCATGTAAGTTTAATTAACGATGCCTTGAATGTTTTAAATAATGGAGGCAAACTATATTTCAGCACCAACTTTACTAAGTTTATCTTAGATACGGAGCAAATAAATTCTAACAAAATAAAAGATATTACTAAAGCGACAACACCATTCGATTTTGAAGGAAAATTAAAACGGTGGTGCTATTTAATTGAAAAAGAATCATAATGAATAAGAAACTGAATGTAATTATAACAGGTGTTACAGGTATGGTGGGCGAAGGTGTTTTGAATGAGTGTTTATACAATACCGATGTTGAAAGAATACTGGTTATTAACAGAAAACCTTGTGGGATGTCTCATCCTAAACTCAAAGAAATCTTGCATAGTGATTTCTTTAATCTATCCAGCATAGAAAGCGAACTTCGTAATTATAATGCCTGCTTCTTTTGTTTGGGTGTTTCTTCTGTAGGAATGAAAGAACCCGAGTATTTTAGGTTAACTTATACACTAACCATGCATGTGGCTACAACACTTGCTAAGCTGAATAACGATATGAGTTTTTGTTATATATCGGGTTCGGGTACAGATACCACAGAGAAAGGTAAGCTCATGTGGGCAAGGGTGAAGGGTAAAACTGAAAACGATTTACAGCAACTGGGTTTTGCCAATGTATTTAATTTTAGACCAGCTATTTTACAACCTACCAAGGGGCTAAAAAATACACTAAAACTGTACACCTATTTTGGTTGGTTAATGCCCTTTGTAAAATTGCTTACGCCCAATTATATCTGCTCATTACAACAATTGGCAAAAGCTATGATTGAGGTAAGCACTAAGGTATATACTAAAAATATCATTGAAGTGAAAGATATTATAGCTTTGTCTAAATAAACTTCAATAATTCGTCAATTGCGAGGTTCTTGCCATAAGTGTTCGAAACCTTTTTTTGCTTACCATATATCGTTCCTACGGAACTCAGCTCGCTATTATATTTAATTACTACCAATATGTTGCTCCTAAAGGAGCTTCTTATGATATTAAACAATGCTGTAGGCATATAGATATTGCTAGTAATTATAAAAAAATAAGCAATAAGTCCCATAGGGACGAAATATTACATATAGGTTTCAAACAGCTATGGGTTCTTGCCGAGAAATCTCATAAAACTCTTTATATTTCTCGTTCCTGCCTCACTCAGAAATGACTATACATTCAAGCAGTATTTCAATTCTCGATAGGGTATATTACAATTATTAATACCCAAGTAATATTATTCAACTTCCTCCAACAAAAAAGCCTCGAAAAATTCGAGGCTTTTTTGTTTATGCGATAAACTATTAATTATTGAACAATAATTTTCTTAGTTGTTGTTTCTGCATTACTTGCTTGTAATTTTATAGAGTAAACACCTTTAGTTAAGCGTTGTAAAGAAACGGTTATAATTTCTCCTTTAAGAGCTTTAGCTTTTGTTTCAGAATACACTAATTTACCAACAGCATCAAAAATTTGAACTTGCATATTGTTGTAATTAGCATTGCAGAACAAGTTAATGTTTTCGGTAGTTGGATTTGGATAAACCACCCAGTTACTGGTTGCCTCATCAATGTTAATAGTAATTACATTAGAATAAGAGTATCTGCCATCTTTATCAACTTGTTTAATTCTGTAGTAATTTTTTGTAGCAAACGGACGAGCATCTACAAAAGAATATGAATGGTTGTTACCAGATGCTGTTGATGCTGCCACTTCTCCTATTTTAGAGAAATTATCGCCATCAATACTTCTTTCAATAGTATAGAAGTGATTGTCAATTTCATTAACATCCCAGTTTAATTTCACTGCACTGTTTTTTACTTTTTCGCCAGTAAAACTTAACCATTTAACAGGTACAGGGTTAGCCTTAATTTCAAAGTCGTTGGTCGACATATTATAAAACACATTATTCAAAGCTCTAACTCTAATTCTTGCTTGTGTAGTAATATGACCAGTTGGAACTGTAATGCTAGCTGAACCAGAGTTTAGGGTACTTGCTAACAAGGTAATAGGAAACGTATAACCACCATCTGTAGAAAGTTCTATTGTAACTGTAGTAACACTAAATGGAGAAAGGTTTGTAGAGCCTTTTGCCCAGGTAACAGTTTTAGTTTGCGTCTCATACCAAACTTCTCCAGCATTTGTAGGGTATGTTACGCTAAAAGCACCACCAGTTGCATTAACTGTAAGTGTTTCATCTGCATAACAAGTGCCACCACATCCTGCATTATTATCTCTAACAGTTAATCTGAATTTCATTGTTCTGGCTATTGATGGAAGTCTTTCACCAGTTGTAGTAGAGCCACTCACCACATCATCTATTTGTGGAAAATATCTTACGCCTGTTGTCATAGGTGCAAAAGATCTGAAAAGTGGAATGTTAACTACTTGTGGGGTAGCATCCCAGGCACCAAAAGCACCTGCAACGTCAATTTGTTCCCAACTGTAAGATAAGGCATTACCAGCATCAGCATCGGTTGCAGAACCAGTTAAAATAAAAGGCGTATTAACTGGAATGGTATAATTGCTACCAACTGTTACAACAGGTGCACTATTGGTAACAGTAGTGACTGTGCCACAAGTGCTACCAGTACCTGTTACGGTGTATTTATAAATTTCTGATAAGCTAGCTGCGTGAAATTGAGGATCACTCCAGCCTTGTAAGCCAACAGCTCCTGGGTTTAAATGAATGCCACCAATATTATCAGAAGTACAAATTCCAGCGTAAGCCATGATGGTGGTTCCACTGCCTGGTTCGCAATTGGTTGCAGCACCAGCTGGTGTTCTATTTCCATTGCCACTGCAACTTCCAAGCTGAGAATTAAATGTATGATTACCGCTGTGCTGATGTCCCATTTCGTGTGCCACATAGTCAATATCATAAGCATCACCAGTTGGCGTAGGGTTTAAACCAGTAATACCACTAGCTTTTTGTGCATCGTTACAAACAACGCCCAATCCTGCTAATCCTCCACCACCAGTGCTGAATGTATGTCCGATATCGAAGTTCGCTGAGCCGATGATTCTTGTAATAACATTCTGACTAGAATCAATTAAAGCACTAGGATTACTATTAACACCATTAAAAGGATCTCCAGTTGTTGCAACAAAAACAATATTAAGTTCACTAGTTACTAAAGTAAATGTAATACCCGCTTCTAATTCATACACACCAGTAACCCTGTTTACAGTAGTTGTAATTTTTGCTAAAGCCTGAGCTTTGGTTGGAGCTGCTTTTGCAGTTGCTGCTTTTGCATATTGGTTAGAACAACCAACAGCTAATCTGTACTTTCTTAGTTTATTAGAACGGCATTGTCCTGTAGGAAATCTCTCGCCGGTAGTTGGTATGGTAGAAGCAGTATTATGATCTATAATTTGGCCATCCTCAATTAATGGATATCTTGGTTTTAAATCTCTTCTGAAATAAGAGATATAGTTTTTATCCGTATTCAAATCATAAGCATCTATATAGTAGTTTCCTGTAACATTAGACATTACCATAGCATGAAATGCATCTGTCATATCCATAACCAATACAGCCGATTTATCTGTAATACCTTGTCCAACATAAGTTTTAAATGTCGGCACCTGAGCTTCTAACCCTGGTTCCATGATAGATCTTTCCCAAACATGAAATTTAGCGAAACTACCATCTGGCATTGGTAATTCCATGATAGGCGTTTGATTTTTATCGGTTACATTTTCTTGCTTTGGAAGGGTTGCTAAAAATGCCAATGCTGTTGGCATATCAATTTGTATGGTTTTGTACTTATCGGGTACAATAACACGATTTTGATTAGCAGTAACAAAACTAGACTCGGGCTTGTAGCTAAAGAATCTGTTTTGAGCTTGTGAACTGTTTGCAGCCAGCATTACCACAAATAATGCAAGGCCGAGGATGTAATTTTTCTTCATATGAGTGTTACTTTATTATTAAAAAGTTTTGCAATATAATTATTTCTTAAGAATAATTATTAGCTTCAGTATATTTTCATTCTTCTGTTATAGATGATTTATTTAGCAGGCTATATACACATCAATCACAGATAGGCGGTTAAGACTAAGGAATCTATAAAGGTTTAATGGGCAAAGCAAAAAAAATAATTGGGCTGGTGCAGTGGTTTATGTTACTTCAGGTATCCCAGTATTTTAAGCATACTAGCGGCTGTTTGCTCTTTGGCATACACCCAATCTATCAGCTTGCCATTTTTATCTTTTTCTACAATCACATGCTTGGGCGATGGAATCAGGCAATGTTTAATACCACCATATCCGCTGATTTGATCTTGATAAGCACCGGTATGAAAGAAGCCAACATATAAAGGTGTTTTATTGTCTATGTCATCGGCTTTTGCAGTGGCAATTTTGGGTAAAAATACCTCGTTTATATGTTCTTCGCTATCGTAATAATCGTGGCTATCGCAGGTAATGCCACCCAGCACCACACGCTGGTATTCGTTTTCCCATTTATTAATAGGTAGCATTAAAAACTTTTCGCCAATACCCCAGGTATCGGGTAAAGTAGTAATAAAGCTCGAGTCTATCATATACCAGGTTTCACGGTCGTTTTGTTGTTTCTCGGCAATCACACTATAAATATGTGCCATGCTTTCGCCCACGGTAAAACTACCAAATTCGGTAAAAATATGTGGCATAGGCACTTTTGCTTTCTTGCAGGCTTTTTTAATATTGCTTACAATTTCATTGATCATGAACTGATAATCGTATTCGAAGCCTAAAGAGTGCTTGATAGGAAAACCACCACCAATATTAATAGAGTCCAACTCGGGACAAATCTTCTTTAACTGACAATATAAATTGATGATTTTATTCAATTCGCTCCAATAATAAATATCATCTTTAATACCTTTATTTAAAAAGATATGTAACATTTTTAATTGAAACTTATCTTCATTTCCTTCAATTTCATCTACATAAAACTCTAAAATATCTTTGGGTCTGATGCCTAAGCGAGAGGTATAAAAAGGAAAAGTAGGTTCTTCTTCTGCAGCAACCCTGATGCCTAATTTAAAAGGGGTTTTTACCGAGCGTTTATAAGCTTTTAGCTCTTCTTTATTATCCAGTACCGGAATCACATTTTTAAAACCTGTGTTCAACAGTTTGGCTATTCGGGAAGTATAGCTACGTTGTTTAAATCCATTACAAATTATAAAAATATCTTTTGTAATTTTTCTTTTTAAATATAGCTGATGAATAATTTCTAAATCGTAGGCATAAGAAGTTTCCAGGTTAATATTGTGCTCGAGAGCTTCTTGAACAACAAATGAAAAGTGGGAACTTTTGGTGCAGTAACAATAATTATAAGACCCCTCGTATTTATGTTTTTTAAAGGCTTTATCAAACATCATTTTAGCCTTGTTTATCTGCATACCTATTTTAGGCAGATAAGTAAGTTTTAAAGGCGTACCATGCTTTTCTATCAGGGCTTTTAAATCAACTCCATTAAATTCAAGATAATCATTCTTTATATCAAATCCCTCTTGCGGAAAGTGGAAGGTTTGCTCGACAAGCGAGGTGTAGCTATTGGTCATTTACTGGCTATAAATATTGTTCTAAAAATGTTTAGTTTGTAAAAATATAAGTTTGGACAGATAATATGTGTTTTTTTTATTTGCACCCATTATTTCAGCAACCATTCTACAAACCTTGGAAACTCTAAATTCCAGTAATGCTCGTTGTGCTGACCCACCTGTGTAACGGTTCTAAAAATTTTAAGATTTAATTTATTGGCGAAAACATCGGCCATTTTATTCATATCATCTGTCATTACAGTGCCTTCTTTTCCACCACAATAAAAATACAGGTTGAGTTGATTAGGGTTTTTAAAAGTTGCTGCAGTTACATACAATTCTTTTGCCGCCCAAAAAGATGGAGAAAACATACCTGCATTGCCAAACACTTGTGGATATTGAATTACAGCATATAAACTAATAAGAGCCCCCATGCTGCTGCCAGCAATAGTGGTGTTTTCGAAGGATTTTTTGGTGCGATATTTAGAGTCGATATAGGGTTTTAAAGTAAGGGCTATAAAATCTACATAGTCTTTACCCTCGGCTTTAATTTTTGTTTTATTGCTTTCGTAATCGTAAGGGGCATATTCACTAAAGCGGTATTTACCCCCATGGTCTATGCCTACTACGATACACTCTTTGCCAGTGGCTTTTTGCATACTATCCAACACTTCATCAACGCCCCATTCGCCATAGCTGGCTGTTTGCTGGTTAAATAAGTTTTGTCCATCGTTCATATAAATCACCGGATAGCTTTTGTTACCAGATGCATAACCTTTGGGCAGGTAAATCCATATTCTTCTTTTTCTATTAAGTTGTGGCATCAGAAAAGCAGTATCTATAATTTTTACCTGAGGGCTTGCTGTGTAGGGTTTAGGTTTATCGGGGTAATTATCTTTCCAGCCTTTAATGCTACATTCCACAATAGCATCGGCATCAATATCTACCACACGGTCTTCTATATCCCTTCCATCGCTTTGGCATTCTACTTTATCAAAGCCACCACGTGTAAATTTAAAAGCATAGTTACCAGCAGCAAGGTCTTTTACCACTACACCTTTTCGCCCACCACCAAAAGGCTTTAGTTTATAATTGGGGTCGCGTGGATTCCAGTTATTAAAATTACCGGCTACATAAATATCGTCCTGATTTTGTGTGGCAACATCGGTAACTACCAGTCTTAAACTAAATTGAGCATGGATATTGTTTGCAAACGAAAACAACAGAAACAATAAGGGTATATAAATTTTAAACTTCATGGCTGTTTATTATAATGACAAAGTTGTTGAATATATTTTTAATGAATGCAGATTTTGCAATTGTTTTTATGAGAGCCAGTTTAAAATGCTGCTGTAAACAAGGCAACTTCGAAGGTTCGTGCCTGAAGCAATCTTTTTGCAAGAGTTTAGATTGACTCGTTGGGCAAGAGCCTAATCTCGCAATAACTTACAGCGAGATTTGTTGAACCTATTATCAAAGAATACTACTGTAGCATATGATACCCATCTTGTAAATAATATCTTGCAAAAACAACTTCTTATAAGGGTTTATTTACAGGATTTGCCATAATAAAAAAATCGTTACAAACCGCTGTCTTTTTAAGAATTTGACATAGATCAAATTCTCTGCCAGGGCAATAAAATTTAACATTTTTTCTTGCCCAAAAGCCTATGGTCGCCAATACTTTTATGAAACAAAATGAATCGGCCTTGTTCGTAAAAGTTACATATCATCAAAAATTGTGGGTAGCCATTGCATATTTAAAGGGATGCTTTAGGGCTGTTTACCATTTACTATTAACTACACTGGGCAACCGTTTTTACCCAGCCCAAATCTTAGGCATCGTATTCCAATTTCAAAAAATAGTTATCAGAACATTTCAATTATCATCCCCAACAAAAAGGAATGAAAATTTTGTGTTGGGGTATCGCTACCGAAGCTTTGGGTATCACTACCGCTGGTTCCGGTATCACTACCGCCGCTTTGGGTATCGCTACCGCTTGCTCCGGTATCACTACCGCTGGTTTGGGTACGACTACCGAAGACTGCGGTATCACTACCTAAGCCTGTTTTATTTGCACCAGCGACCCTAGTATTAAACTTAAGCAATTGATTTTCAAATATTATTAAACAATTTAAATTATTTTATATGCCTAACAGCAAACCCTTCCCAAGTAAGGAAGCAGATTTAAACAATTATTTTATAACGGCTGTTGACTATTTATTAGTATCAGCCAATGCCACACGTTTATTAGTGTCTAGCGGTAACCAAACCTTGCTTACTAACCAGTTGGCAAGCTGGAAAGCTGCTTATGCTTTAACCACCAATATTGATACCCGTACTAGAACGGCTATTGATAATAAGGATAAAGCTAAAGTAGATTTAATGGATACTTTGAGGAATGTATATAACGATATACCCGAAAGTGTATTTACCACTGCCGATAGAAATACGCTGAATATTCCTAAACGTAGCGACACCCGCACCCCAGTACCGGTGCCCAGTACCAAACCAATAGTACAGGTAGATACCAGTAACAGGCTCATGCACGAAATATCGTTTACCGACGAAAATGGTAGTGCAGCTAAACCTGCTGGCGTGCATAGCTGCCAGGTGTGGCTAAAAGTAGGTAGTGCTGCTATTGACCCAAGTGAACTAAGTTTTGCTGGCTCTGCAACAGCCAGTTCTTTTGAACTTAAGTTTAAGGGTGAAGATGCAGGAAAAAATGTGTATTACTGGTTACGCTGGGAAAATACACGTGGCGAAACAGGCCCCTGGAGCGATGCAGTAATGGCAACAGTTACAGGATAGATTTAACACCACTTTTTTAAGATATATATCTTTAAAAAAGTACGAGTTAAAATAGGTATAACCCCCGAAGCAATTTCGGGGGTTATTTTTTTTGTTTGATATATAAAACCCCCTAATTTTATAACGCCAACACTAACTATATTACGATAAATAATGTGAGTTAGAGGGCGGAGCCGTAGGGTTAGTTAGTAAGTAGTAGGTAGTATTGAGAAAATAGCTAGTAATTAATAACTAATAATCAATAACTAATAATAGGCCAGTAGTAGCTGGTTTTTTCTTCCCATTTCCTTTTTCAATAAGTAAAAACATATTTGTATGCAGGATAGTTTGATTTAAATAAAAGCAAATCATTTGCTATTTGTATTGTTATGTTATATGAGTTTTTAACGTTTGATGCCCGCCTGTTCAGAATGTCGAGGAACTTGAATATCCCTGCAATACCAAGCCTTCTTCGTTAAAAATACGTTAGAAAAAAAACAATATGCCTACAAATCATATTTCCAAATTTAGAAACTTTTCATACTTTTGACAAATGCCACCGATTAGGCAAAGATATTTTACCACAAAATTTTATAAAGAAGTTCAAGAGTTTTTGCGAACGATTGAACCCAAAGCAGCAGAAAAAATTATCTGGAATATTGATTTAGCGGAACAAACTAATGACCCTAGACTTTTTAAGAAACTAACCGATGAAGTGTGGGAGTTTAGAACGAAATATCAAAACTTACAATACAGATTTCTTGCATTTTGGGACAAAACTCAGGAACAAGAAACTTTAGTTTTTGCGACTCATGGCATCATCAAAAAAACAAATAAAATGCCCTCTAAAGAAATTGAAAAGACAATTGAAATTAGAAAACAATATTTCAAACAACTAAAAAAATAAGACAATGGCAACACGCACTAAAATAGAAACAGCTTCTCTTGAAGAGATAAAAAACGAATTTATTGGACCAATTGGAACTAAAAAAAGAGACAAATACGAGTACGAACTGAATATGGAAGTATTAAGTTTTATGATAAAGAAAGCAAGACAACAACAAAACTTAACACAAGAAGAATTAGGACAATTAGTTGGAGTTCAAAAAGCACAAATTTCAAAGCTTGAGAGTAGTGCTAATAGTGCAACAATTGACACAATACTAAAAGTATTTAAAGCATTGAAAGCAGAAATTAGTTTTAATGTAAAAATTGAAAATAAACAATTGCAATTGGGTTAGAAAAATCTTAAACCCCCAACATTAGGCTTAACATTGTTGGGGCTTGCATTTAGTAAGTAGTAATTAGTAATTAGTAGGTAGTAGTTAGTAAGTAGTAGTTAGTATTGATTAAATAGATAGTAATTAATAATTAATAATAATAATCACTAATAGGTTAGTATCTAATTTTTTTCTTCCCATTTCTTTCTACAATAAGTAAAAACATATTTGTGTGCAGGATAGTTTGATTGTAAATAAAAGCAAAGCATTTGCTATTCGTATTGTTAAGTTATATCAGTTTTTAACCGAAACAAAGCGAGAATATATTATGAGCAAACAAATGCTTAGGTCGGGAACCAGTATTGGTGCTAATGTTAAAGAAAGTGTCTACGCCCAAACACGGGCCGATTTTCATACCAAATTAACTATTGCTCTAAAAGAAACAAGTGAAACTTTATATTGGCTGGAATTATTATTTGAAACAGGATATTTAACCACCGAAGCGTTTAATAGTATTAACTCAGATTGTATAGAACTTTTGAAACTATTAACAGCCATTACTAAAAAAACAAAAACAGGGAAGGGGGAGTAGTTAGTAGTTAGTAGGTAGTAGGTTTGGGTATTATTAATTTACATTAAATGTAAATATTAAATAAAGTTATTTTTTGTGTATACTTTTTTTGCAATTACTTACAGCGAGATTTTTTCAACCTATATTGAATGATGTTTATACTCTTTTTATTACCGGCAAAAAACTAATATAACTCAACAATATAAATGTAGTATGATTTGCTTTTATTAACAATCAAATTCCTCTGCTAAGAAATATGTTGTTAGACTTATCAAAAAAAGAAGTGAAAAACGAAAAGAAATAAAAAGAAGAACTACTAACTACTAACTAAAAATTGCATACATTGAAAATCACCTGCAACTATATTACACACCGAGGTAAAGACTGCATTTTACTTACTTATGAAAAAGATGCACAGTTAAATGCCATATTTAAAAGGTTTAATTTTTTA
>CANGOT010000045.1 GCA_947455425.1 Chitinophagaceae bacterium
ATCAGTTAGTCCACTAGATTCTGTTTTTGGTTCAGTATCAATAAAGTTAGATGAATTACCATTTTTTAAAACAGAATCTAATGAAGAAGCTTTCTTTAAAAAAATAAATAGTGTTTATAATGAAAGAATGCACCTACTTGAAAAAGCATATAACGCTAAAGAGATATCGGAATTTTCATACAAATATTTTAAACAAAGATTTTTGTATGAAAAATTATGTAACAATATCATTTATTTAGGACCAGATAAAGATAAAAGTGAGTTTGCCATTTCATCAGAGCACGAAAAATTATTGCTTACTGAAGTTGAATATGAGTTAAAGTGTAAAGAATGTATATCGATTGATAATTTATCAACTTTATTAAACAGGTATATTGCTGTAAAACACTCCTCTGGTTACGATTGGCTAGATTACAGAAAACACACATCTTTATATGATTATATTGCCGCATCTACCTTACCAGAACATGCAAAAAACCTGGCTTTATTCGATGCAATCAGTTCAAACATTTTGCCCAAAACGAATCCTGTTGTTTATAAGGAATATATTCAGAAGTTTAAAAATGATTGCACAGACAAATATTACATATCATTAATTAGTAAAAATGAAGATGAATATAGTAGCTCTAAATTGTTAGCAAACACCTCATCACTAAAAACTTATACTAATGCTTCTACAACACTTCAAGATGTAATAAGAAAACATAAAGGCAAATATGTATACCTAAACTATACCTACAGCTTTGATGTTGAGAGAATTAAACAGTGTAAGAAACTTGAAGAAAAGATTAAAGATAAAGTTGCAATTATTCATCTTTTTTTCAATGATGTAGAAAACTCCTGGAAAAAAAGTGTTGATGATAATGACCTTGATACTAATAACTGCTATTTTGTAACTAAGGGAAGTAAAGATGATTTTTTTGATAAAATTCGTAATTACGCTCTAACTGTCTTTGTATTGTTTGATAAAAATGGAAACATTATGGCTGCAAATGCTATTGATGTAAATGAAGCACTAAAAACAAACTATTTTGACGGCTTGAAATAAATTCTTAACAATACCATGTTGGGCTATAAATGTAACAGATGTATCATATTTCATTGTAATAAATGATCTAAAGAGAATCATCATGAACACATAAATAATGGGTATGTAAGTAAGGGGCTTTTTAGCTATCTCAATCAAAGGGTTTTAGAAATTGATCTTCTACTATTTTTTGATGTCTGTATGTGAGTCAAATGAAAAATTACTTGCATAAAAATTAGCCTTAAAAAAATACGAAGCAATATTTTATTCACAATCCATTCTGCAGTATTTACTATACATTTTTTCGTAGATAGGAATGATATTTTGAATATCGAATTTACAAGCTTGTTCGTATGCCTGTTCTTTCATTTTTGCCAAGAGTTTTTCATCTTTTAAAACTTTTATAGCTTGTTGTGCCATTGTTGCAACATCGCCAACATCTGCCATAAAGCCAGTAACCCCATCAATATTAATTTCTGGAATACCTCCTGCATTTGTGCTAATAACAATGCTTCTTGCAGCCATTGCTTCTAAGGCACTTAAGCCAAAACTCTCGTATTCGCTGGTTAGCAAGAAGATGTCGCTTACATTCATTATTTCTTCCATTTGTTCTTGCTTTCCAACAAAACTTACATCATTTGCAACGCCCAAATGTCTTGCCAGGTCTTCTGCTGCCGGACGTTCCGGGCCATCGCCAACCATCATTAGTTTTGCAGGAATTTCTTTTCGCACCTTAGCAAAAACTTCTATAACATCTTCTACACGTTTTACTTTTCTAAAGTTACTGGCGTGTAGCAATATTTTTTCGCCATTGGGTGCAATAACTTTTTTAAATGCATCAATAGGTTTTTTGGCAAAACGAGCCACATCTACAAAGTTTGTAATAACTTCAATATCTTTTGTGATAGCAAAATTCTTGTAAGTCTCCTCTTTTAAATTTTCACTAACAGATGTAATGGTATCACTTTCGTTGATTGAAAAAGTTACAACAGGTTCGTAGGTTTTATCTCTACCAACCAAAGTAATATCGGTACCGTGAAGTGTAGTAATTACAGGTACTATACGACCTGTTTTGCTTTTTACAATTTGCTTTGCCATATAAGCTGCACTGGCATGAGGAATAGCATAATGCACGTGCAGTAAATCTAAATCGTGATTGATAATAGCATCGACCATGGTGCTTGCAAGTGCTACTTCATATGGTGGATAATCAAACAAGGGGTAAGTTGGAACACGAACTTCGTGATAAAAAATATTGGCATTAAACATATTCAACCTCACCGGTTGTTGATATGTTATAAAATGAACTTTATGACCTTTATCTGCTAATGCTTTTCCAAGTTCTGTTGCCAACACCCCACTTCCACCAAATGTGGGGTAACACGCTATTCCTATTTTCATTAATTAATTTTTATTTTAACTCTACTGTATCACTTATATTATTATTCACACTCAATGATGCTACAAAAACTTTTGTAAACATATTATTTAACAAGTCTTCCAGGTTTATTTCAGCATTATCTTTAAGTAATATTTTTTTGCAAACTGTATTGTTTTTGTCAGTTCCAATAAACAATACATAACCTTTAATTTTTTTATCTCCCTTATAAGAAATATTGAATTTTTTATTTGATTTCTTAATAATAATTGGGATGCTAGGTTTCACACTATCAATCCATTTCATTGGAGGAATGATAGCTGGTGTTGAATAATAATTTTGTTGCAAACTATCATTCCATCCATTGGGATTTAGGTTGAAGTCTTTACTGCTAAAATAAACACTACCTTGTGTTGTAGGATATTGACGTAAATTTTTTATTTGATTTGGTAGCTCATTAACATTTCTCCAACTTTTTTTTGTTTGAGTAAAATATAGCCCGTGCCCAACAAATAATTGCCTTCCAAAAGTATTTTTATTCCACCAGGATAACAAGGTATCATAATCGCAAAGCGGGTGTCCTCGTTCCCAATATAATTGAGGTACACAGTAATCCATCCAACCCTTTTTTAGCCATAACACAATATCTGCATAAAGCCCATCATAGTTACTTGTTCCAGCTTTTGTGCAACTACCATTTGGGTCGGCCGATTGATTTCTCCAAACACCAAAGGGACTAACGCCAAACTTTACTCTTCGCGGTAATTTATTAACAGTCTCCCAAATTTGTTTAATAATGCTATCACAATTACTTCTTCGCCAATCAGCTTTACTGTTAAATCCTGCACCAAATTTTTTATAAAACCATTCATCAGGAAATTCCTTATCCCCTTCTTTATATGGATAAAAATAATCGTCAATATGAATTCCATCAACATCATATCTGGTAATAATATCTGTGATGATATTAATAAAATGATTTCTTACAGCTGGTAATGCCGGATTAAAATATTTTTTTCCAGCATAATTTAAAAACCAGGTGGGGTTTAGTTTAGATTGATGAGTTGGTGCTACTGAAGATTCTTTAACACTAAACACAGCACGATAAGGATTAAACCAAGCGTGAAATTCCATTCCTCGTTTATGTGTTTCTTCAATCATAAATTGCAATGGATCGTAATATGGATTTGGGGGAACACCTTGTGTACCTGTTAAATATTCGCTCCAGGGCTCGTATTTGCTGGGATACAAAGCATCTCCAGCTGGGCGAACCTGCACGATTAAAGCGTTCATTCCATTGCGTTGATGCAAATCCGCAAGTTTTATAAACTCGGCTTTTTGTTGTTCGGTGGTTAAGTTTTTTGCACTAGGCCAATCGCAGTTTACAACACTCGCTACCCAAACGCCCCTAAACTCGAATAAAGGATTTTTTTGAGCTTGAGAAAATGCAATAACGCAAGAAACAAAATATATAAAAAAGAGAATGCGTTTTTTCATATCGAAGCAAATGTAAAGTTTGCTATTGGTTTTATTTTTTTATGTGGATGAATTGGCGAATAAATAAGAAAAACAATTTCGCATTGTGTAAATTTTAACGTTTTAAGCTAGCAAAACAAATAAGTTTGCAACAAGAATGAAATCGACTTTACTATTTATAAAAAATATTATAGCAATATGTTTACTTGCTTGTTTGTTTACAAGCTGTGCCAATATCATTCCACCTGGCGGTGGTCCAAAAGATTCATTACCACCAAATTTGGTAGCGAGTTTGCCCAAAGACTCCTCTATTAATTTTTCTTCAAAGAAAATTGTATTAACCTTTAATGAATATGTTGAAGCAAGGGAAATTCAGCAAAATTTGGTGGTAAATCCATTGCCAACAATTTTACCGGTTGTTGATTTTAAATTAAAAAATGTTACGGTTCTTTTAAAAGATAGTTTAGAACCCAATACAACTTATAGCATCAACTTTGGCAGTGCCATTAAAGATGTGAATGAAGGCAATATAGCAAAGAATAAAACGTATGTTTTTAGTACTGGCAAAACAATCGACAATAGTAGTATTAAAGGAAAGGTAATTGTAGCAAAAGATGGAAAAGTTGATAGCACATTGGTTGTGGTGTTGCATCCAAACTTAGCAGATAGTGCTGTTGTTAAATTAAGGCCTAAGTATCTTACAAAACTTGATGGTCAAGGGAATTTTTTGTTTAACAATCTGCCTAAAAAAACATTTAATGTATTTGTTTTGCCCAATGATTATAGTAAAAAATATGATGACTCAACAAAGTTATTTGGTTTTTTAAATGAAGCTGTTTTAGCAAGTGATACTTCAAAAAATGTTACACTATTTGCTTATAGAGAAATAGAGCCTACTGAACAGAAACAAGCACCAAAACAAGAAGAATCTGGTAAAAAAAATAAAGAAGATAACAGATTAAAACTAACAACAAGCCTTATAAACAATCGGTTTGATGTATTGGACTCTGCACTTCAAATAACATTTAACCGTAAAATTATATTAAAGAATAAAGAAGCAATTGTTCTGCTTGACACCAACTATAAAAAGCTTAACGACTATAGCTTGAGTATTGATAGTTTATCAAAAACAATTAGTATCAAAAACAAATTTGAACTAGCTACTAATTATATTTTAATTATAAATAAAGAATCTGTTGCAGATACAAACGCTGTGACTTTATTAAAATCAGATACAATAAAATTTTCTTCTTTTAAAGAATCTGATTATGGCAATATAAAGTTACGAATCTCTACAATCCCTGTCAATGCTGTGTTGCAAGTGGTTAAAGATGGAAAAGTACAAGTTGCTTATCCTATTACTTCTAAAGAAATAAAAAGAAAACTGTTTAAACCTGGAGAGTATGAACTACAGGTTTTGCTGGATGAAAACAACAATGGTATATGGGATGCGGGAAATTACAAACAAAAAAAACAACCCGAAAAAGTACTTCCTATAAAAACTAAAATGATTGTAAAAGCCAATTGGGATAATGAAATGGATGTGAATTGGTAGTTTAGTTTTATCCCAATTTTTTTTCAACGAAATTCCAATCTACAATTTTCCACCAATTAGCAATATAGTCTGCTCGTTTGTTTTGATATCGTAAATAATAGGCGTGTTCCCAAACATCCAAACATAATATTGGCAAGCCTTTTAGCTCACAAATATCCATTAAAGGGTTGTCTTGATTGGGAGTAGAACCAATGATTAATTTACCATCTTTTGATTTCACTAACCAAGCCCAACCACTGCCAAATCTACTTTTGGCAGCTTCACCAAACTGTGTTTTAAAAGCTTCAATAGAACCGAAATCTTTAACAAGGTTTTTTGTTAATGTTTCACTTGGTTTATTTTCTGTGGTAACATTTGGTGTCATACACTGCCAAAACATTTCGTGATTGAAATGCCCGCCACCATTGTTTCTCATTTTTGGTGAGTACTTAGAAATAGCCGAGAGAATTTCTTCTAATGATTTGTTTTTATTGCCAACCTCTGCAAGGTATGCATCATTCAAATTTTTGCAATAAGTAGCTGCGTGTTTGGTGTAATGAATTTCCATTGTTTGAGTATCAATGGCTGTTTGCAAACTATCGAATTTATATAAAAGTGGCAGTTGTTTGAATTTTTCTTCTGCTAAAAGGCTTGTGTTTTCATGAAATGTATTGGCAATAGAAGGGATTACTGTTGTACTTAAACCCAGTGCCATCACTGCTTTTCCTGTATTGATAATAAAATTTCTGCGATTAGAATGAGACGTTTTCATTTGATTTTTTTTGTGCTTTAAAGGTAGCTACAATTACTTTAATTTTTCTAAAAAATCTAAAATAAAACTCGTTGTTGAACAGTTGCGAATCTTTACTGGCTTTATAAATTAAGAAGATAGCAACAGGCAATAGTGCTATTATTGAAAGCCATATTCCACCAAAAGAACTTAATACATATTCTTTTGAAAACTTCTCTCCAAACGTATTTAATAAATAGAAAATGGCAAAGAAGATTATTCCAAAAACAAGCGGTGTGCCCAAACCTCCTTTTCTAATAATACTACCCAAAGGAGCACCGATTAAAAATAATAATAAACAAGATAAACTATAAGTAAAACGCTTGTGCCACTCAATTTCATGAACTCTTAGCGACTCACTTTTTGTTTTATATTCTGTAGCAAGTGTGCTCATATTTCCTACAGCAATGTTAACAGCAGCAACACTATTTTGACATACACTTGTTTTAATTGAATCGGGTATTAGCTTACTGAAGCTGGCAACATTTTTAAACTTAAAAGTATCTTTTTTCAACCAACCACTATCTTCAAATCTCGTGAAAGAAAATAGTGGCTGAATGTTTTTTGTAAATCTTTTTGCAACGAGTGAATTGGATTTCTTAATAGAATCAATGGTATAATCAATTTGGCGAATACTCAACATTTTTGGATTTCTTTCGAGCAGCTCCTCTTTACTGGAATTCATTGCCAAGCTACTCATATCAAGTAGTTTACTATATTGTTTAAATCCCATTCTTATATAATCTGTTTGTAAATTACTTCTTTGGCCTTTTTCCTGATATCGCGTACCATTATATAAAATAAATTCTAAGAATTTTTTGTCTGCTGTAACCCGCATTACGCCACTTTCTGCTGTAATGAAATTATCTTGTATCACATTGTTTCCTTCGAAAATTACAACATTGCGAATGGTGCTATCGTCTTTTTCTTTCTTTCCTATTTTAATAACAAACCCGCGAAGCTTATTATAAAAAACACCTTCTTTAATATCAAAAGCCGGTTGTTTGGTAATAATATCGTGTTTTAATGACTCTAATTTTAGTTCCGCTACAGGAATAATATTATTTAAAAATATAAATGCAATTAAACTAATAATACAGGTAACAATAATGAGTGGTCGCATAAACCGCAGCAAAGAAATACCTGCCGATTTAATGGCAACAATTTCAAAAGTCTCCCCCAAATTACCAAAAGTCATAATGCCGGAAAGCAGCATAGACAATGGCAATGCAAGAGGAACCCAATGAACTACTACAAATCCTATCAATTTTAATAACACAATTGTATTAATACCTTTACCAACCATATCATCTAGGTATAACCAAAAAAATTGCAGTGTAAAAACAAAAAGAGCAATTGTAAAGGTTGCAAAAAAAGGTCCTATAAAAGCCCTAATAACTAGTATGTCTAATTTTTTAAACAAGTTTTATTTTTAAATAGTTTTTCTACTACGCAAAAGTAGCCTTTTGAAATACTGAAATAGAAGTTGAAATAATTTTAACAAAAAATCCCACTACAAGAGTGGGATGATATTAAAAATATTTTATGGATTAACTACCTAATCGATGAAATAACTCTTTTACTTGGTAATCCCATAATTGTGAAGCATCTTTAATTTCTGACTTTTCTGCAAAATCAGTAATTGCCAAAACAGTTTGATTTGAGATTTCTGTTTTAGTAATTCTAAACTCAAAGTACTCTCCTTTTTCGCTGTGTAACCAATGGTATCTTATAAAGTGTTCTTCTTCTTCATCTAAAACCTTTGCTTTATCTGGTGCCTCATTGCCCCAAGTAAATTGCAACACACCCTCCCATTCATCCACTTTATCTGCAAACCATTCTTGTAGTCCAGTTGGAGAACTTAAGAACCCCCAAAGTATTGTTGGAGAGCAACGAACTGGAAACTCAAGTGTATATAATTGTTTTTTGCTCATACTGCACTTTTCCTTTTTTGTGATGGTGCAATAATAGTAATATTTAAATAGCTAACAAATGTTTTTTTATTAAAGGAGTTTTAAATCTTTCTTTATCGCAAAAAAATAATTAAACACTTCATTTAATAAACAAGCCACCTTCTAATTGGTACAGTAATATTTGGAATCGCATTTTGTTGATTCACATCTACCAGGCCTATTTTTTTTGCATAACTGTAAATATAAGTATTTTGGGTGCTATAGGCTCCACTAACAAAATATTGTGTTTCTTCTTGTACTGTAATAATACTATCAATTGTGTTTGCACCAATTGTCGATATAATATCTTTAGCTAAAATTGTATATCGATATTTTACATTTGCTGGGTTGCCAGAAATAGTGCCCACAACAGTTGGGCTCTCCCAGGTTGCACCAACAGCTGCATAATCTTTCAAAAAAATAAAATCAGTTTTGGGGCCACTACCAATAACATAGTATTTATAGTAATTTCCAGCTCCGTCTTTTCTATAAAAAAGGGTATCACTTTGTGCAAGCTTTGGAACTGTTAATTGAAACTGCCGATAAGCATTTCCATTGATTGTTCTATCGAGGTTTAAAACAGTTACTATAGACGTATCGTTTAATGCAGAATTGAAATATGTCCAATTACTATATGTGGTAGTAGGAAAATAATCGTTGTTTGTATTTGGCGTTATAACAACATTGCTATTATTTGGCACAATAAAAGAACAAGCTGCATTAACAAAGTGTAGTTTAAAGTTTGCATCTATAGGTAAAATTGGCTTGCCATAACCGTTTACTGTAAGTATTTTCTCTCCTGTTGTGTAATCATAACCTGTTGCATAAAACCAATATCCATTTACTGTATCGGAATAAATTGTAAAATTTCCAATGCTATTGAATGTGATATTGACTTTTAAATAGTTGGTATAGTCCAAAGCAACATTTTCTTTATAATTGCCATAAATTAAAACAGATTGACAATTGCCACTTGAATCCAGCAATGTTCCTGATGCAACATTAACCGGCGGAGTAGCATTTTCGGTACTATATTCTTTTTGACAAGAAATAAATGCAATAAGCAAAATAAAATATAAAAAGTAGTGCTTCATTTTTAATTATAAGATTCGGTAAAGATAATATCTACTTGATGAGTGTTTTGTTAAAAATGCTGCTTTCAATATGTTTGGTTATGTTTTATTTCTTTATAATTTTAATTTCCACTCTTCGGTTTCTTGTTTTTTGCTCTTCAGTTCTTTCCAGGGTAATTGGAAATTGATGCCCAAATCCTTTATAGCTCATTCTACTTGCAGCTATTCCGCTTTTTCTTAAAAAATCATATACAGCGCTTGCTCTGGCAACTGAAAGATTAATTTTTCCTGTGCCGTTATCAATTGCATCTCCAATCCCTTGTTGGCAACAAATATGACCTTGTATTTCTATTTCAAGATTTGGATTGTCTCGCATCACATAAAAAAGTTCGTCTAAATATGGATAAGAAATATTTAAAAATTCGTGCAAACCACCAATAAAAAGAATGTAGGGTAGCTCTATTTTATCCCCTACTTTTAAAGTGGTATCATTCAACCATTCTGCTAGTCTTTTGGTTTTTGGTTTTATACGTTCGGGGTTACCCGCTGTAGAAGTTGGCTTTTCAACTATTTTCTCCGAAACAAGTGTTTTTTTTTCTTCAAAGGAAAAGGTAAGGACTACTCTTCTGTTGTAAAACCTCTCTTTTTCGTCTATTGATATTGTTACAAGTTGTCGTTTTCCAAAACCATTTATGCTATAAATAAAATTGCCTTGTGCTTGCTTTTTTTTTAAACAATCGACAACATAATTTGCTCTTTTTAAAGATAGAATTTCATTGTATTCACTTCGTCCAATTTGATCTGTATGACCAGAAACAGAAATATTTTTTATAGTAAATTTTGAAGAATCATAGGCTTTTACAAACGAATCTATTTTTGCTTCTTGAGAATTTGTTAATTCAAATTTATTAAAAGGAAAATAGACTTCAAGCCTTGCAGAGTCGCTTGCCTGAGTAGAATAATAAATAAAAAACAGAGCAAGAAATAAAAAAAAATTCTTCATAACACTTATCCAATCGGTTTTTACAACTCCTTTTCCATTACGTAATGCGGAATAGTTACTTCCTCAAATTCTTCACTGCAAATTCTATAACCCAATTTTTCATAAAAGCCAACAGCCGATTTTCTGGCGTGCATTAATAACTTTTCATTTTGCATATCACGAGCAATATTTTCAGCAAAGCTCATCAATACCCTACCAATTCCTTTTCCTTGCAAACCATTTGCAACAGCCATTTGTCTTAGCCTTAATGCCTTTTCTCCTGCTGGTGTCAGCAAGCAACAACCTTCCAGTTTTTCTTCATCAAAACAACCCATCAAAACATCGTTTTTTTCACTTTCTAAATCTTCTTCCGAAAATTCCAAACCCAGTGGTTTACGCAAAACGTGATACCTCAAATCTACCATTTGATGATACTCTGGTGTACCGTGGTCTATAATTTTTAGTGCCATAAGAAAATCGTTAGGGGTTCAAGGTAAGTAATTTTTTTAAAAAAAATTGATATTTTCCTTCTATTTTTGAGCAGTTGAGTTTTTTAGATGTGAGTTTTTGTAAAAGCATTGAGCAGAAGTTGCGACGCTCCGTTTAACAGTATAACAATTATCATCAATTAAAATATTGGTTTTAAATAAATAATATTCTTTTTCGTTATCCTTTTCAATGGGATAGGTGTTTTGTTGTAGCATACAACTTGCAAAAAATCCTCAACACAAACTGATTTGTTATGCAAATCATATTTTTTTAAATTCTCTTAAAATTATAATATAATGGGATGTGGATCTTGTGGAACAGGTAAGCCTAATGGATGTAAAAGTAATGGAGGTTGTAGTACTGGTGGTTGCAATAGATTAAATGTTCACGACTGGTTAAGAAACCTTCCTTTTAGCGACCCAGAAAGTAGTTGCAAAGTTGTTGAAGTGAGTTTTAAACAAGGTAGCAGAAAAGAGTTTTTTAGAAATCCAACCTTCGAATATTTCGAAAAGGGTCAATATGTAACAGTTGAGGGTGTTAATGGTTTCGACGTTGGTCAGGTTTCATTAAGTGGCGAACTAGTTCGTTTTCAAATGAAGAAACATGGCGTAAAAGAAGATGATCCGGAAATGAAGAAAATTCTTCGTTTAAGCTCAGACCGAGACTTAGAATTATATAAAGTTAATAAAGATAGAGAGCCTTCGGTTCAGGCAAAAAGCAGAGAGTTTGCAAGAAACTTGAAGCTTCAAATGAAGTTAAGTGAAGTTGAAATTCAAGCCGATGGTAAAAAAGGAACCTTCTTTTATACAGCCGATGATAGAGTAGATTTTAGAGAACTGATTCGCTTTTTTGCTACAGAATTCAAGCTGAAAGTTGAGATGAAGCAGATTGGTATTCGCCAGGAAGCAGCAAAAGTTGGTGGCATTGGAAGTTGCGGAAGAGAGTTGTGTTGCAGCACCTGGTTACACGATTTTAAAAGTGTAAATACTACGGCTGCCCGCTACCAGAATCTTTCTATTAATCAAACCAAATTAAGTGGCCAATGCGGTAGATTAAAATGTTGTTTAAACTATGAGTTAGATACTTATTTAGATGCACTGCAACATTTTCCTGAAAATGCAGATAGTATTGAAATAGCAAGAGGAACTGCTTATTTAATAAAGAAAGATATTTTTAAAAATCTGATGTGGTATACCGTGCAAGGTAGTACTAAACATTACCCTTTAACGCTTGACCGGGTTAAAGAAATTAAGGAATTAAATAAAAAAGGAATTAAGCCAGAAGAACTACAAGCTGTAGAAATTGTTAGCAGCAAACAAAAAGATACAGAGCCAGAATTTGTTGAATTAGTTGGGCAAATTAGTTTGAAGAGTTTAGAAAGAAATGATAAACGTCGTAGAGATCAGCAACGTAGTCGACAGCAACAGAATACCGGCAATGCTCGTCCGGCAACAAATCAACCTGCAAAACAGGAACAACAAAATGTTGGCAATGCACGTCCTACTCAAAATCAACAACAACGTCCACCACAGCAACAAAATAGAAGAAACAATCCACAAAGACCACCTAGTGGAGCTGGTAATAATCGTCCACCAAAACAAACACCACCACCCAAAGAAGGTTAATTTGCTTTAGATGTTTTTTATTGATCGATCATCTTCTCAGCATTTTCTGCCATTTGAAGCTG
>CANGOT010000046.1 GCA_947455425.1 Chitinophagaceae bacterium
AGCTGTGCTGTGCTGTGCTGTGCTGTGCTGTGCTGTGCTGTGCTGTGCTGTGCTGTGCTGTGCTGTGCTGTGCTGTGCTGTGCTGTGCTGTGCTGTGCTGTGCTGTGCTGTACTGTGCTGTGCAAGTTTGCAACTTGCTAAGTTAGGGTTTAATATTTTATGTGCTACAGCCAAGTTTGGTTATTTATTTAACAAAGCAATAATATGGCATATTTAATATATTTTATAGGAAAATTAAATTAATAATAGAAGAAATGGATATTTTTATAAGTAGGCGACTTTAAAGATAGAACTACACAAGAAAGCAAAGATGCCTTTTTTTGCTGCTGGATATACCGAAGCAAATTGATGGCTTTTATTTTGGCAGATTTGATTTGCGTTGCACTAGCATTGAAGATTTAAAACAAGGTAAAAATATTTCCATACTCGAGCTTAATGGTGCTGGTGCAGAGCCTGCTCATATTTATGACCCAAGTTTTTCTTTTTTAAAAGCACAACAAGTAACTGCACAACATTATACAATGTTGTACAATGCATCAACAATCAATAATAAAATTGTGTTGCTTATATGAGTTACAGCGATTTTAAAAGTTGGAGAAAACAAGAAAAAGATTTTAAACAAAAAGTAGCTTAATATGATGAATGCAATTGGTATATTTACTGGATTTTATGGTTATTTATTTCCTGGAAATATTAATTTAATGGTATTGCAACTATACCAATCAAAGCAAAAAAAACAGCTATATTTTATATTGTTCCTCATTGTTTTATTCGAAAGTATCTATCTGTATATTTCTATTACTTTACTCAATACAATAGAACATCACGATAAGCTATTGACCTATCTGCATTTAGTTTCAAATATGTTACTTTTAATAATGGGCTTATGGATGATTATGGATGATTTTGGAAAATAGAAGTGAAATTAATATTGCAAAAAACACAAAAAAAAAGAGGCTTGTTCTACATTTTCTTTCATCCAACACAAATTGCTTTTTGGATAGTAATTACTACTGTCATGTTCAAACTTTTAAATTATAAAGTAACAGAAAGCAATATAATCTCTTTTATGCTCTTCAATGCTTTAGGCACGCTTTTAATAATGCTTTTCTATATGTTCTTTGGCAATAAATTGCTTCAATATTTCAAATTAAATATGTCAAAACTCAGTAAAATAGTAGGCTTTTTTTATGTTATTGTTTTTCTATATAATATTCTTATTAAATAACAATGTCAAAAAAAGTTATAATGTAACAAACCATTATTTTTAGATCCCTTAATACAATTTACATAGCAAGTAGCTTTTTATTTTTTCAACAACTTAAATGCGTGACTCCATTGTCCTTTCAACATCCCAGGGATACACCACAACATTGCCAGTGGTTCTATGGCCCTAGCTGCTGTTGCTTTTCCAAGATCTTCGGCTTCCCATCCAAATTGTGTTAATATTTCTGTAACGGCAATTTTTGCATTGTCGTCATTACCACAAATAAACATCGTTGGCTTGCTCTCAAAGTTTGGGTCAATCATAAGAGCATTACCAACACTAGAGAATGCTTTTACAAAATGAGCTGCAGGTGCAAGGTTTTGCAATTGCTCCATTAGAGAGTGATTGATATTCGTAAAATATTTAAGTACCCCATTTTCTGGTGCTGATTCTTCAATAGGGTTGGTAGCATCAATTACTATTTTACCTATTAGGTTTTCTATACCAATTTCATTAATCGCTGCAATTGCTTTTGTACCTTTTACAGCCAGCACCACAATATCTCTATCTTTCACCGTATCGCTAAAACTATTCGTAGTAATCCCTTCTACTTGTTGCTCCAACTCTTTACGCTTGTCTTCGCTACGCGATGCTATAGTTGTTGCATAACCATATTTCATAAATCCCTTCGCCAAAGCAATCCCTACAACCCCTGAGCCTATAATGCCTACTTTTTTCATAATAAATTTTTTGAAATACAATATTAAAAATGGGGCTGCATTTTAAAATCAATTTTCCGATATCCGAAAATACAGATCCATGAAACAGTTTTCTCATCACAGGATCATACTACTATTGATTATTTATTCCTCTTTACTGCTAATTGAAGTGAATCTAGAAGCGAATTATGAATAGGAAAAAATAACTGTTCGCTAATTAAGTATTATCAAAATAATCTGTAATCTTATTTTAACACGAAACAATATCTTATATTTTCCAATCAATTACTTTTGAGCAATCAATGACATATTCTCAATTCATACATCAACTCATAACTGGCATACAAGGAACGTCGGCACTAGAATACATTGGCACATTCACAGGAATTGCAAGTGTTTGGTTTAGCCGTAAAGAGAATATTTTGGTATATCCTGTGGGTTTAATAAGCACCATTATTTACATCTATATTAGCTTTAAAGGAAGCTTGCTGGGTGAGGCTAGTGTGAATATTTACTATACCATCATGAGTGTTTACGGCTGGATGTTATGGACAAAAAAAGATGCTATAAACAATACAACAATATTGCATATAAGCAGCAGCAATAAAAAAGAATGGATACAGCAAATATTGTTTTTTGTTATATGTTACATCATCTTATTTGGTTGTTTAACCTGGTTAAAAAAGTCTTTTGCACCCGATGCTATTCCTTGGGCTGATGCATTTGCAAGTGCTGCTGCTTACACTGGCATGTGGCTCATGGCAAAAAAGAAACTAGAAAACTGGTGGTGGTGGATTCTTACAAACACTGCATCTATACCACTTTATTTTATAAAAGGATATGCGTTTACAAGTATTCAGTTTTTAGTGTTTTTAGTAATGGCAATAGCAGGATTAATTGAATGGAGACGCAGAATAATGAATATCGAATGTTGAACAAGGAATGATGAACTGGTTGAATCAATATCAAATGTTGAACAATGAATTGTGAATAATGAAATGTAAACTTTAAACATGGATCGAAAATTTGATTTAGAAGAACGACTGATTGACTTTGCAGTTGCAGCTATTAAAATTGCTGAAATATTACCTAAAACTTATGCTGGCAGTCATTTAGCTGGACAACTTACAAGAAGTGGAAGTTCCCCTGCATTGAACTATGGCGAAGCTCAAAGTGCGGAATCACGAAATGATTTTATTCATAAAATGAAAGTAGCCTTAAAAGAATAAAGAGAAACAAATAATTGTTTAAAAATAATATTGAAACTAAATTGGATAAACAATGACAGTATTAACACTGCTTTAAAAGAATGTAATGAGTTAATTTCAATTTTTGTTAAAAGTATTGAAACAGCAAAAAAAAATAATTTGGTTATAAAAAAGTAATTAAAATACTATCATTAAAAATTTACATTTAATCCTTCGATATTCAAAATTCCTTGTTCGATATTCATTATTCCCTCAATGCAGCAAATTAAAAAAATAGTAGTCATAGGACCCGAAAGTACAGGCAAAAGCACCTTGTGTCAGCAACTTGCTCAGCATTATCAAACCCTTTGGTGTCCTGAATTTGCCAGAGAATACCTTTTAAAAAATGGAACCAACTATTCATTTGATGATTTAGCAATAATTGCAAAAGGGCAGATTGAGCTTGAGGATAATTACGAAGTACGAGGTACGAAGTACGAAGTGAGTGATTTGTCCCAAATTCCAAATTCCAAATTCCTCTTTATCGACACAGATATGTATGTAATGAAAGTGTGGTGCGAGTATGTTTTTGGTCAATGTCATCAATTTGTTTTAGATGAAATAGCTACAAGAAAATACGATTTGTATTTACTCTGCGACATAGATTTACCTTGGGTTGCAGATGAATTAAGAGAATATCCTAACGAAGCACCACGAATAGAATTGTTTAATATTTATAAAACTATTTTAGAAAACCAATCTACACCGTGGTATTTAATAAGTGGTACAAATGAAGAGCGATTACAAAATGCAATTGAAGCGATAAATGAATCGTATATCTAAAATCTTACATCATAAATATTCTACGGTTTATAATTCGCCTCGTTAAAAATACTCATAGTAGACATTTGCATTAACTGTTCTAACGAAGTTTTTGGATGGGCTTCCATCCATTTTTTTACTATTTGCCAACCAATAAAAGTTCCAATATTTCCAGGAGCAGCTTCACTAATTTCCTGTGTTTTGGGGCCATCTGTAACATAGGGCGAAACGATACTTGGTTCTCTTTCAAATAATAAATTTCTTTCAACAAAAAATGCCCAGATTGCTTTCTCGTTCTTAATGCAACCTCCTAATTGACTTGATGTATAGCCAATTTTTATGGTATCGGCAGTGTAGGGCAATAAAGCATCTAATAAAAACATCCTTCTGCCTTGTTCTACCACTCTTTCTGCAAGTGGCCTACCGTTGCTTTTATCAGGATAAATATCTTCTATAATATTTTTAATGCAATTTGTAGCAATATATGGCTCTTCAAATCTGCGGGTTTTATAAGGTGGGTATGTTTCTGCAATGTAACCAATCTGATATACAGGATAATCTTTTCCTAAATATCCCTGAAGCCCTACAGCTAAACTATGATTGCTTGTAAGTGCTGTGCCAACCCCATCTACAGGGCCAATGAATGTATAAAGTGTTGTGGGGATAGGATATTTTGGAAAATAATATTTCGTTAGCTTTAAAGCTAAAGTTAACTCCTCTTTTGTTTTATCAAGTGAAGTGAACTTTTTAGTAGCATCATCATAGATGCTTTTATAATTTTTGTCTTTTAAAAACATCTTCACCTGACTAATTACGGAATCTTGTGGTGGTGTTAAACCTAAAACGTTGTATAAGTAATCTGGTAAAAATGACTGATATTTCTTGTTCAGTTCATCCAGAGAATATACAACCTTGTTGGTATCTATTTGAAAGAAGTCTTTTTCAAATCGTTCTATTTTTAAATCAAATTTAACAGAAGATACATCAGGAATATTTTTTTTGTTTTTACAAGAAAACAAGAAAAATGTTGCAGCAAAAAAGAATAATAATTTCAAATTCATCTCGCAAAACTAACAGAATTCAATATTGCCTCACGCTATCCTTTCTATCTTTGTGCAATGAAAATTTTCTTAGCACAACAAAACTATCATATTGGAAATTTTGAAGCAAATACTCAGAAAATCATTGCAGCTATTGAAGAGGCTAAAAAACAAGGAGGAGAATTAGTTGTATTTAGTGAGATGAGTATTTGTGGTTATCCTGCTAGAGACTTCGTAGAGTTTAAGGACTTCATTAATAAATGCTACCAAGTCATTGAAATAATAAAAGAACATACGGCTGATATAGCTGTACTTATTGGTTCTCCAGCTCGTAACACCATTAAAGAAGGTAAAGATTTGTTTAATGCTGCTTTCTTTTTATACAACAAAAAAGTAGTTGCAGAAATTCACAAAACATTGTTACCAACTTATGATGTATTTGATGAGTATAGATATTTTGAGCCTGCCTACAACTGGAATGTTGTGGAGTTTAAAGGAAAAAAACTGGCCATTACTATTTGTGAAGATATCTGGAATCTAGGCGATAATCCATTGTATAGAATTTGCCCAATGGATGAATTGATGAAACACAGCCCAGACTTGATGATTAACCTTTCTGCAAGCCCATTTGATTATACACATAATGAAGATAGAAAAGCAATTATCAAAGCCAATGTGCTGAAGTATAAACTGCCAATGATTTACTGCAATGCTGTTGGTAGTCAAACAGAAATTGTATTTGATGGAGCCAGTTTGGTATTTGACAAAAATGCTAATCTATGCAAGCAATTACCAATGTTTCAAGAAGCATTAGAAGCTGTTCAAATTAATGATGATGGAACAATAAATGCTTCAATTATTGAAGTTGCATCTGCCGTTCCAAATCAAGAATTGAATCCAATTGGTCTAAGTGAAACGTTGAATATCAACCAAATTTATGATGCACTTGTTTTGGGTATAAAAGATTACTTTAATAAAATGGGATTCACCAAAGCCATACTTGGCAGTAGTGGTGGCATTGATAGTGCAGTAACACTTGCATTAGCCTGTGAAGCTTTGGGTAAAGATAATGTGAGAGCCATTTTAATGCCTTCCCCTTACAGCACAGAACATAGTGTTCTTGATGCCGTGGAGCTTAGCAAAAATTTAGATAATCCCTACGACATCATAAAAATTGCTGATGTGTACGAATCTTTTTTATCTACCCTAAAGTCTGTTTTCAAAGATTTACCTTTTAGTGTGGCCGAGGAAAATATACAAAGCCGCAGCCGTGGTAATATATTAATGGCAATTGCAAATAAGTTTGGCTATGTATTACTAAACACTAGCAACAAAAGTGAACTGGCAACAGGCTATGGAACGCTATATGGAGATATGGCTGGTGGCTTGGGTGTTTTGGGTGATTGTTATAAAATGCAAGTGTATGCATTGGCAAAATATATAAATCGAAATAAAGAAATCATTCCGAATAATATTATAGATAAAGCACCAAGTGCAGAATTAAGACCCAATCAAAAAGATAGTGATAGCTTGCCAGACTATTCGATCCTTGATAAAATTTTATATCAATACATTGAACGAAGACAAGGACCAGCAGAAATTAAAGCACAAGGTTTTGATACAGCTTTAGTTGATAGAACCTTGAAAATGGTAAACAATAATGAGTATAAAAGAAATCAGTTTTGTCCAATCATTCGCATATCACCAAAAGCTTTTGGTGTAGGTAGAAGAGTGCCAATTGTTGGTAAGTATTTGAATTGATTCTTATATTTTTAACTAATATGCTTTTCTCAACATATCTGCAAATTCATTAGGCAAAGGACTTTCTTCTATTGCTTTAGCTGCTCTTTCTATATCATACTCAAATCTGATGAATTCCACTTTTATTGCATCTTTATTTTTAACGCTACTTTCTGTATTAATAGTAAGTAAAACATAACATCCAAAAGGGTTTCCGTCTTTTGGTTTGCCAACAGAACCTATATTAATGGCGTGTCTATAATAGTTTGTATCTGGAGCATCACTTTGTAATATTCTATGATAGGGTTTATGTGTATGACCAAAACATAAAATATCAGCATCTGCTTGTTCCAGAATCCTTAATAAACTTTTTTCTTCTCGGTCTTCAAATAAATATTCATTTATTTTTCTAGGGCTTCCATGAACTAATAATAGATTTAGTTTATCGCTATTTAATTGAAATTCTATTTTAATATGTGAAGGAAGAGTTCTTAAATATCTTCTTTCATCTTGGTTAATTACTGAATTGGTATAAGCAATTGACATTTTTCCTAAATCTTTTTCGGGCTCTGTTTTATAAGCACAACCACATTCATCACTCATTAGTCCAATTCCTTGGTCGTAGTTTCCTGCAATGGTAGGAATACCTCTTTTTCTAATTTCATTTACCACTTCATTTGGCCAACAATTATAGCCAACCAAATCGCCAAGGCAATAGATAGTATCTGGTTGATGCTGCTCCATACTTTTAAAACAGGCCTCTAATGCAGGCAGGTTTGCGTGTATATCAGAGAATAAAGCAATTTTCATTTTATTATTTTATTTTACTTACTTGTGAAAAAATATACATCATTTCCGTAGCAATCTGTCTACATCTCTCACTATAAACAGCCTCTTCATTTGGTGTACCATCAGCTTCTTTTGGATCTTCGTAGGGAATAGCAATTCTGGCATTAGAACCAGAAACTATCGGACAGTTTTTATCGGCAGATGAACAAGTCATAATTGCTGCAAAATTTGATGTGGGATTGGGAGCATCTTTATATTTTTTTGAGAAGCAAATAACAGGTGCTATGTCATCAGAAAACTTTACTTCATAATTAGAATTAGTAGCTTCTGTTTTTTTTGTGATAATAAACCCAGCATTAGTAAGTGCTTTTACTGCTCTATAATTAAAAGCAGTCATTTCAGTTCCTCCAGAAAAACTTTCAACACCAACAATACCATAAAAATTTGCAGCAGCATTAGACCAAAGCTGAGCCATTTGACTTCTGCGAGAATTATGTGTACAAATAAATACCAGACTAGCTTTATTTTCTGTTTTTAAATTCTGTTTTATATAAACTGCAACCTTGCTTAATGCTGCTTTTCTCTCATCAGAAATTTTATTAAAATCCTTCTCTACAGATTTTAGATAACTTGAAATTGGAGGATAAAGATTTGCTTTCTTACTTTGTTTTTTACTGAATGAAGAAAGTGTGATTAGTAATAAACCACAGCAAACTGCGATAATTTTTGTCATTTTTTAATTATTAATTTGTTTTGAATTTGAAGATGCTGGATAATATTTTTTACGAAGCCAGAATGCAACATTTACTAAACTAATAAGAGCTGGTACTTCTACCAAAGGTCCAATAACACCTGTAAAAGCCTGTCCACTATTAATTCCAAAAACTCCGATTGCAACAGCTATTGCAAGTTCAAAATTATTTCCGGCTGCGGTAAAAGCAATTGACGTATTGGTGGAGTAATCTGCACCTAATTTTTTGCCAATAAAGAAACTTACCAAAAACATTATTGCAAAATAGATGACTAATGGAATGGCTATTCTAACCACATCAAAAGGAATTTGGACAATGAGTTTTCCTTTTAAACTAAACATTACTACAATGGTGAATAGTAACGCCATTAATGTTATTGGAGAAACAAATGGTACGAACTTAGTTTCGTACCAAACTTCACCTTTTAGTTTCAAGAAAATAGCTCTTGTTAAAAATCCTGCAATAAAAGGAATCCCTAAATAAATAGCAACACTTTCGGCAATTTGTTTCATAGAAATATTTACCTCCGAACCATTAATACCAAAAAAGGGCGGTAATAGTGTTACAAAAACATAAGCATAAATACTATACAATAAGACCTGAAAAATGCTATTTAAAGCTACCAATCCTGCTGCATATTCTCTACTACCTTCTGCCAATTCATTCCAAACAATAACCATTGCAATACAACGAGCCAATCCAATAAGAATCAATCCCACCATATATTCTGGATAATTTGATAAAAAAGTGATGGATAACAAAAACATTAGTATTGGACCAATAATCCAATTGAGAAAAAGCGATGCACCAAGCACTTTTTTATTTTTAAATACTTCTTTCAGTTTGTTGTATTTAACTTTTGTAAATGGAGGATACATCATTAATATTAATCCAATTGCCAGAGGAATATTTGTTGTTCCAGATGAAAATGAATTGATAAAGTTGGATGAAGTTGGAAAAAAATATCCAATGCATACCCCAAAAAGCATTGCTAAGAAAATCCACAATGTGAGATAGCTATCCGGGAAGCTTAATTTCTTTTTTTGTGTTGCAGGAACACAATTATTTACAGACATAATTTTATTCGGTTAATTACAACAATCTGGTTCGCAACAAGTTTTTGCATTTGTTGGTTTTTCTGCATATACAGTTATACTATAAATTCCAACATTACTATTCTTGAAAATAGAGAGCTCGTCAGCAGTTATATATTTTAATAAGATATCATCTGGAACAACAATTGTTTTCTCTTTTTGAAGTGTGATATTTACAAAACCATTTTTCTCAATTATAGAGAGATATTCTTCTTTTTGAATGGCACCACTAACACAACCAGCATACATTTCTGCCGCAGCTTTTAAATTATTGGGCAATTGACCAATAAGAACTATATCACTTATGCTAAAATGAGCACCAGGCTTAAGCACCCTATAAATTTCTTTCAAAACATTTGCTTTATTAGGCACCAGATTCTACACACAATTACTTACAATTACATCAGCAATATTTGCTGTGATGGGAATTTTTTCAATGTCACCATATCTGAATTCTACATTATGAAAACCTAATTTTTCAGCATTAGTCCTGGCTTTTTCAATCATTGCATCTGTAAAATCAATGCCAATAACTTTACCAGTTTCACCGGTTTCTTTTCTGGCAATAAAACAGTCATTGCCTGCACCGCTTCCTAAATCAACAACTACATCTCCCCTTTTAATTTTAGCAAACTGAATTGGCAGGCCACAACCAAGCCCCAAATCTGCATCGGGATTATAACCTTCTAATTGGCTATAGTCATCAGTCATAATATTATACACTTCTGTGCTACAACCACCTGCACCACAACAAGAAGCTTTATTATTATCTGTAGATTGCAGTGCAATTTCACTGTACTTTTCTTTTACTAATTGTTTTAATTGTTCTTCTGTTTGCATAAATTTTTGTTTTGTTTCACGTAAAAAGCACCACATGTGCAAATACGCAAAGGATTATAGATACTGTGTTAGCAACAGGATTTTTTGTTGTTTGTTTTCATTTGTTCGAATAAAAATCCTAGTTCTTCTGCTAGTTTTTCAATGTTTTGCCAGTTTATGCAATAACAACTTTTGGGACCACTTACTTCTCCCTTAATCAATCCTGCACTTTTTAGTTCTTTTAAATGTTGGCTAACCGTGCTTTGTGCAAGAGGTAGAATCTCTACTATTTCACCACAAATACACTCGTTTTTTTCTGCCAATACTTTTAAAATTGCAATTCTTGCAGGATGTGATAATGCTTTCGCGAAAGCGGCTAATTCTTGTTCCTCTGTTGTAAATTTTTCTGTTTTTTTTATTGCCATTTTACATTATCGTTTAAATACGATTTTGCAAAGTAAAGGGTTTAATCGTAATTATACGATTATTTTTTATCCATTTATTTTACCGTTTGTCAAAAGCAAAAAAAATAATTTATTTAAAAGCTATTTTAACAAAACCCTTACCTGTATTGAGTTTTACTATCTCAAACAATACTTTCCAATATAAATTACTGCAACAAACAAGGTATTATGTTTTGCATAGTACCAAATATTCTATTATGTTTGCATTGTCAAAACAAAAAGACATAAACAATAAAATTAAAAACACTAAAAAATTATACAAAATGAAAAATTCAAACACACAATCACAAAGCTTAAGTAACAAACCAGTTACAAATTCTAACAATGAAGTAAAAAATGCTGCTTCTAAAAATCAATTTGAAAAAAATGCATTTAGCAGTGCAGATTTATGGAATATTCAAAAGTCAGGTAGAACTGCTTTTGCAAGAAGAAGAAGTTTAATGAGCTAATTAGCTTATCAGATAATTCCACAATTAACAAATAATAATTAACAATTAATAATTAACAAAATGGATATTCAAAACACACAAAGCCAAATGAGAAAAGGGGTATTGGAGTTTTGTATTCTATCTGTAATAAGAAAAGGAGAAGTTTATCCTAGTGATATTGTAGATAAAATGAAAGCTGCTCAGCTACAAATCTTTGAAGGCACACTCTACCCACTTTTAACAAGATTAAAAAATGCTGGACTACTAACATACCGATGGGTAGAAAGTAACAGTGGCCCACCAAGAAAATATTTTGTAATGACAGAAAAAGGTCTGGAGTTTTATGCAGAGCTTGAAAGAACCTGGAAAGAACTAGCAGATGCAGTTCATACGATTACACAAGAACAAATACAACAACCAACAGAAAATAATAACTATAACCAATAAATTTATCTGATATGAAAAAGGTAATAAATATCAACTTTCAGGGCAGGATTATTCCAATTGAAGAAGCTGCTTATGAAACATTAAAAAAATATACAGAAAGCCTTAGTAAATTTTTTGCAAATGAAGAAGGCAAAGAGGAAATAATAAATGACATTGAAGGAAGGATTGGTGAATTATTCGCCGAAACATTAAAAAAAGGTAGTACTTGCATTTGTGATGATGATATCAATAAAATCATTGCAAGTATGGGTCGCCCAGAAGATTTTGAAGCAGAAGAATTAAATATAAAAGAACAATTGGGTAGTAATGAAGATAATCAAAATCAACAACAAAATAGCAATGCAAATGCTAAAGGAGCAAACGTTAAAACTAAAATGTTTAGAGATGAAAATAATAAAGTTTTAGGTGGTGTTTGTAGTGGTATTGCAAATTATTTTGGAACAGATACAACTATCATTAGAATATTAGCAGTTATATTTTTGGGTGCTACTTTTTTGCCTTACTTAATCCTATGGGTTGTTGTACCAAGCAGCTCTACTAAAGTTATTGGCAGTGTTAGAAAAAGATTATTCAGAGACCCTGATGAAAAAATAATTGCTGGTGTTTGCAGTGGTTTATCTCAGTATTTTGGGGTGAATATCTGGATTCCTAGATTACTATTCATAATTCCTTTTTTATCATTTGCATTTAACTTCAATCATCATAATTTCTTTAACTATGGCGACTTTTTCAGTGTCTCTGTTAGCCCCGGTACTATTGTTTTTTATGTAATACTTTGGTTGGTTTTGCCAGAAGCATTAACAACTGCCGATAAATTAGAAATGAAAG
>CANGOT010000047.1 GCA_947455425.1 Chitinophagaceae bacterium
GCACCAAAAATTGAGAGTTAATATAATCTACTACACTCACCAGATTATTGGTTTCTTCAAAAACTTTTAATTGTCTGTCTGCACCAGTTCCATGATCCAACATTTTATGAATATAGTTTATCGCATGGCGACTTCCTAAATCATCCACAACATCATCCACGAAATCTAGTAATTCAAAAATTAGTAAACGGGTTTTTACTTCTGTTTCTTTTCCAAAATCTATTAAAGTTCCATCAATGCCATATCTACCGGCACGCCATTTATTTTCATTAATCAGTGCTCGCTGATACATAATGAAATTCAAATTAGAGTTTCTTAGTTTATACAGTTTAGCACACAATGCCTGAAACAATGCAGCAATAGCAGTGGTTTCCATAATGGTCATCGGAACATCGCAAATTCTAAATTCAACTGTATCAAAGAATGGATGCACACGCAAATCCCACCATATTTTTTTAGCGTTATCAATACAGTTTGTTTTAATAAGAAGGTTTACATAATTATCGTAAGCCTCTATACTTTCAAAATAGTCAGGAATTCCTGTGCGGGGGAATTTGTCGAAAACCTTTGTTCTAAAAGACTTGTAGCCAGTTTTTCTTCCTTCCCAGAAAGGCGAGTTGGTGCTTAATGCATACACGTGTGGTAAAAAATATCTGGCACTGTTGGCAATATGAATTGCTAATTTTCTATCCATCATGCCAACGTGAACGTGTAATCCAAAAATTAAATTACTACGTGCTGCTTCTTGCAGTTCATTTACTATTTGGTGATAGCGAACGTGGTCGGTAATCAATTGGCTATCCCAATGACTAAAAGGATGTGTTCCTGCTGCACCCATTGCCAAACCCAGTTCTCCGGCAATTTGTGCAATGGTACCACGTAGGGTTGCCACATCTTTATAAGCTTCTTCAACATCTTTACAAATGTCTGTTCCAACTTCTACAACGGCCTGATGCATTTCGGCCTTCACCTTGTCTTTAATTATTTTCTGACCCTCATACACAATCTTTTGTTCGTGGCTTTTCAACTCACGGGTTTGTGGGTCAATAACCATATATTCTTCTTCTACACCCAGTGTAAAATGACGATAATTAATGTTTGCCATAATCGATTTTTAATGTGTTATCAGTTAATTTAGAGCTTGCTTATTGGTGTTGATGCATTAAGCATATTTTCCAGTAAAGAACAGTTTTTGGTTATTGCTGCTACGCTTAATGTATTCGCCCCAGGTTAAATTGTCTTCACCATCTTTTTGTGATTGAGCTTTTTCAATAGCAAAATTTGCTGCTGTTTCTACCACCCAAGCAAAATTTTCTTCACCCACGCTGGTTACTTCAGCATCGGGTGCAGGATTACAGAAGTCAATAGCATAAGGCACACCATCACGCACAGCCAATTCTACAGTATTAAAATCGTAGCCCAGGTATCTGCAAATTCTCAATACAATTTCTTCCATTTGTGCCAATCTTTCTTCGGTAGGTGTAAAGTCGGCAACATATCTTAAATGATGCGGGTTGCGTGGCTCATAAGGCATAATGCGAACGTGCTTGCCACCAATGCAATAACATCTGTAATATTCTTCAAATTTTATTTCTTCTTGCAACATCATTACCAATTGTTCGGTTTCTGCATGTTTTTCAAAAAACTCTTCCAGACTGTTTAATTGATACACACTTTTCCATCCACCACCAGCGTGAGGTTTCATATAAGCAGGAAATCCAATGTACTCAAAAATCCCTTTCCAATCTAATGGATAAGCAAGGTTGGCAAAGCTTTCGCCACTGGTATCTGTTGGTAATTCGTGCGAAGGAAGAATCACTGTTTTAGGAACAGGCACACCAATTTTAGTAGCTAAGCAATTATTAAAAAATTTCTCATCGGCACTCCACCAGAAAGGATTATTAATAACAGCTGTTCCGCACAATGCCGCATTTTTTAAATAAGCTCTGTAAAAAGGAACATCCTGACTAATTCTATCAATAATTACAGCATATTCTGTGGGCTCTCCTTGCATTACTTTATCAATGGTTACAGGCTCTGCAACAATACCAGGCACTGCTTTGCTATTAATTCTTTCAACAATAGCTTCAGGAAAGCTTCTTTCTTTACCGTGTAGTATTCCAATTTTTTTCATAATTAAAATTTTTTGATTTGAATGCAACAATGATAAGAATTATTCAAATGTTAAAAACAAAAAATATTGACTTTATTTTTTAATAGCAAAATAGTAAACAGGTTTAACCCATATTTTTGAAGCATATCAACCTTTTAAAAACTGCTTATGGAAGCTGATAATAATATTATTTCAAACAAAAATATTTTGGTAGAAGAAAACACCATTTACTCGGAGTATCTTGAGCGAGAAGTATTGTTTGATGCTTATTTTCCCAGCAAAAGCATCCATCCAGAAGAAATGAGTTTGTTGTTGATTAATGATGGGCAAGATCTGCCCCGAATGGATTTTACCAGCATTTTAGAAACCCTTTACGATGCCAATGAAATTGAACCTATCTTTTGTATTGGCATTCATTGTGGTGCCGAAAGAAAAAGAGAATACGGTACCAGTTTTACGGCAGATTATAAAGGACGAGGCGATAAGGCGGGGCTTTATACAAAATTTATTTTCGATGAATTACTGCCTTGTATCAGAAAAAAATATCACACCCCTTCTTTTAAAAATAAATCTTTTGCCGGCTTTTCTTTGGGTGGTTTAAGTGCTATGGATATTGTGTGGAATAATGCCAGCGAGTTTCAAAAAGTTGGATTATTTAGTGGCAGTTTATGGTGGAGAAGAAAAGCTTACGATAAAGGCTACGAAGACGAAAAAGACAGACTGATGCACTTACAAGTAAGGTATGGCACCATGTATCCGTGGTTAAAATTCTTTTTGCAAACGGGTGTGCTGGATGAAAAAGCCGATAGAAATAACAATGGTATTATTGATAGCATTGATGATGCTTTAGATTTAATTGTAGAGCTGAAAGCAAAAGGCTACACCAACGAACATATTCATTACCTGCAAATGGATGATGGTAAACACGATGTGCCCACCTGGGGCAGGGCCTTTCCCGATTTTTTAAAATGGGGTTGGGGTATAAAATAAAAACAATAGTCGTTGCACATGCAACGGCTATTGTTTTATGTGTATTTAAGCTCCTTGTTATTGTTATACAACAATGAAAAGAAACTTCTGCTGATAAGGAGGATGTTTATTGTATTAGGCAACTAATTCCATAGTGCTCATTTTGCTACATTCATCAGCACACTTTTGGCAAGCTGCTGCACATGTTACGCAATGCTCTAAATGGGTATGCTTTCCACATTCATTGGCACAAGCAGTACAAATTTCTGCACATAGGTTGCAAAATTTATTTACAAAAACAATAGTGTGTTTATCTGACCTTGCCATAAAAGCAGCAGCCATTCTACACATATCGGCACAATAGCGATCCAGCTCAATACAACGTGCTTGCTTTGTTGCATCTGCTTCGTGTGCACAAGCCGTTGCACAATGTTCGCAAGCCGATGCACATTCGTTACAGGCATCAATGCATTTTTTTAATGCTTCGTTATTCACTTTATTTGATTTAGTGTTACAAAAGAATTTCTGCAACAACACAAAGGTGAAAGCATTTATTAGGTTCTGTTACACAACTGTGAAAACAAGTTGTATGATTTATGGATTTCAGTTGGCCCTCTATCTATTATTGTCTTTTATGCCCTGTTCTTTGCTAAGATCTTCGTCGATCTTGCGTGTTCTTCACCCACATCGAAATAAAACCTTGTTGGTAGGCTTTGCCATACAACAAGGATTGAATTGACACTGTTTTTTTAAATAAATTTTCATAAATGAATACTGAATAATAAAGGCTGTTTGTTTAAATTAATCTTTGTTAAACATATTTTTAAAATAATACAGCAATTATTCACGTTTTGGATGTTATATTAACCATATACATAAACTATATGAAAAAGTTAGCCTTTTTATTTATTTTTTTTAGTTCTATAGTATTCGTGTATTCCCAATGTGATGTTAATAATAAGTATGATAAATTGATCAGTGGTTATCACTCATCGATTGCTTTAAAGGATAATGGAACTTATGCTATTTGGGGTAGTTCGATGTCTGAAATGGCAGCTGATGTTTTGTCGCCACAGGATATTGATGCCACTAATTATGCTGACTTAAACGGAAGAACTGTTTATAAAGCTGCATTGGGTGGCAACAAATCAGGTGCTTCTGTTGATCAGGCTATAATTCTTACAGATAATGGACTTTGGGCTTGGGGTGTTAATGGTATGGTACTTAAAAGTGCATATACATTAAATTCAAACCCTCTTACTACGCTTATAGGAGTGCCTGGAGCTAACTCATATGGTTTGCCGCCAGGGGTTGTGCCAACAAGTGTTAATAGCTTGTTTGCCACATATCAAACGCTAATGATTTCTACAGATAGTGGCTTTGTGTATATGCTTACACAATCTTCTTTGGCTGTTGAAGCTAATGGTGGTACTGCTTCATCTGCAGGAACATCTACTTGGCAAAAAGTTAAAATAAATGCTTCTACCTATTTAACCAATGTTGTGAGTGTAAGAGGTCAGGTAAGTTCATCGTCTAACAGTGCTTTTATGGCTGTTACTTCAGCAGGGGCTGTTTATACTTGGGGCAATACAACTTACTTAGGAAATGTTAGTGCAAGTGCTGCTAGAAATTATGCTACTCAAATGACACTTCCTGCAGAATTCGCTTCTTCTGTTCCTGCTATGATTGGAGTAACAGGAGGTATTGGTAATGCTACTACCATAAAAAATACTTATTACATACTAAGCAACGCTGGTAATTTGTATGCATTAGGCGACAATAGTTTAAGACAATGTGGTGATTTTACAACAACAGAAAGAACTTCTTGGGTTCGTGTTCAGAAGAGTGCAACCTCGGGTGATTATTTGAATAATATTAATACAATTAGTGTGCAAGAGCACAATTCATCATACCCTGGTGTTGCTGTTATTACTTCAACAGGTGTATTATATACTTGGGGAGTGAATAGTTCAGGTATGATTGGTAGAACTGATAATGGAACCTTAAGTGGTACGATGAATACAGTATCATTTGATCCTGGTGTGCCTGTTGGTTTTTCTGTGGCAAATGATCAAGCATTAATTGTAGAAGTTGGCGGTCACACACTGGTTTATACAAAAGTGGGTTCAAATCAGTTTTGTTATGTGGGGCATCAAATAAGTGGTAGTATGGGTGATGGCACTACAACGGGTGCAGGAACAAGTTCTACAAATACAATGATTTACAATTGTAGTTCAACACCAGCACTTGCCATTTGTGGTTATGTGCCAGTTGCAGCAAGCACTACAACATCTACAATTTCTGCAACCCCAACAAGTATAGTTGCTAATGGAACTTCAACCTCAACCGTTACGGTTACGCTTAATAATTCAAGTGGTACACAATTAACCACAAGTGGTGGTATTGTTGTTATAAATACTACAGCTGGAACCATAGGCAGTGTTACAGATAATGGCAATGGCACTTATACTGCAATATTAACAAGTGCAGCAGTGGCTGGTACAGCAACATTGTCCTTTTCAATTAATGGTGTTGCAGCAACAGCAACAACTTCAGTTACTTTTACCGGAGGTACAACTTATAGTATTGTTTCTTCAGCTGGTGCTAATGGTAGCATCAGTCCAGCAGGTACAACATCAGTTAATTCAGGAGCAACCCAATTGTATACATTTACACCTAATGCAGGTTATGCTGTTGATTCATTCTTTATAGATGGGGTAGCTCAGGCAGCTGCAAACACATATAGCTTTACTAATGTAACTTCAAATCATACAATTGATGTAAGCTTTATAGTATCAGCAGGAGGTACAACTTATAGTATTGTTTCTTCAGCTGGTGCTAATGGTAGCATCAGTCCTGCAGGTTCAACATCAGTTAATTCAGGAGCAACCCAATTGTATACATTTACACCTAGTGCAGGTTATACTGTTGATTCATTATTTATAGATGGAGTAGCTCATGCAGCTGCAAACACATATAGCTTTACTAATGTAACTACAAATCATACAATTGATGTAAGCTTTAAAATACTAAGTTCTAGTACCACCAGCCCAGCAATTGCATACAATGGTGCAGCTGCAGCAGATACAATTGCTTTTTGTTCTGGTACAATATGTCCATTAAACTGGGGTTACAGCAACTATCAATGGTATTTAAACGGTGTGGCATTAGCTGCTCCTTATGGTACAGCTTCTTGTCTAGACTCAGTTGTAACTGGTAGTTATACTTTAGCAGCACAAGATGGATTTGGTACCTGGAGTGTTCAATCAAATCCTGTATATGTGATTGTAGATACCACTTGCACGGTTTCTTCAGGAACAGGTGGGGGTGTAGAAAGTAAAAGTTTAGGAGATATTATTGCAAAGCGTGTTTTTGGTAATTATTATAATAGCATAGCTGAAACAAATGGCTTTAATAGTGGTGTTAAGTTTAACAATAGTGGTGCTGTTGTTAATGGTATTGCTGATTTAAAATTAAGCAATCTTGCACCAACAAAAGTTTTAAATACAGATGCTGCTTATGTTTCAACACCAACAGATTTGGTTAATTTTACAAATGCTGTAGAAGTATTAGCTGTGGATTATGCTAAATCAAGCAATACAAAAGCTGTATTATTCAGTACTAAAACATTTAATAATATTTATTCTCATACAAAACCAATTTGCGATAGACTTAGAGGGGCAGAGTTGCTAGAAGTAAAGAATGTTTTTGCAAAGGGTTATAGTTTGGTTGCGTATAAAATAAGACAAAGAACAGGTGAATTAGAATATGCAATAAACTTAAGTGCTGGAACAGCTGTAAGCAGAAATACAATAAGCTTGCAAAGCCATTGGTTTACCGATAACTATCAATCAGACGATGTTTTGTATAACTTTCAACTTTGGGCGGTAAGCTATGAAATGGTCCAATCAATGGCATCAGATATTATTGGTAAACTTCAAGCTAATGGATCTGTAGTTGCCGTTGGCAATAGTCAGATATCAAAAACATACATTAGTAAAGGAGGCAGAAAATCAACAAATATCGTATTCACTTTATTTAATAATTCGAATGATACAACAGGTTATTTTGAATTGAGAGAAAAAGCAAATGAGCCTCTCAGCAGCAATCAAATTGTAGTTAAACAAATTCCATTCACTGCTAAAGCAAATAATATATCTAGCTTTTCTATCCCAGTAAGTGACAAGTATGAGCATAATATTTATGTTTACTTAAATAATAAATTAGTTGATTTAGTATTTTTTGCAGATGGTACTTGGACACTCGATTACAACAACGCCAACACTAATATCAATAGCTTTAATGTAGTTAATGAATCAAATGCTACATTAAAGAATGATGAATACAGGTTGTTTAGAAATGTAACTGTTTCTGGAATTACAAAAGATTATATTACAGTTTACAAAACAATGATGGGTGGAGGTATTGAACAAAATGTTTCTGATTATAAATCATTGCTATTTAATGCTAGTGCAATTGGTGCTGGAAAAGTAAAAATAACATTGGTTAAAAAATCAATTGTAAATTGGAATGATCAATATAGCTATACAACAAACCTATCAAGCAATAATGAATATGGTATAAATATTAGTGACTTTAAGTCAACTAAATATACTTCTGCTGCAATGGCTGATGATATTGTTTCTGTAAGCTTTAGCTTTATTAATAGCAGAGGTGTTATTACTAATATGAATATTGCCTTGAGCAATGTAAGATTTGATAAATCTGAAATAAAAACATCTTTGTTGAATATGCTGAATATCAAACCAAACCCTTCTACAGGCATATTCTATGCATCATTTGTTTCTGATATCGCTCAACCTTTAGTCTTTAAAGTGATAGAACTTTCAACAGGTAGAGTTGTTAAAACAAATTTTATTAATGCAGTGAAAGGAACTAATGAAGTAAAATTGATGCTTGAATCTAATAAACTTATTAGTGGAACATTCATTGTTACATTAGAGGGTGACAACGTTAGCTTTAATCCGACTAAACTATTATTCTTAAATAAATAGAAAATTAATAGTTAAATAATTTGAACCTCCTTTCAGCATTTGATTGGAGGTTTTTTGTGTTATATATCAGACATTTTCAATAATTTAAACAACATCTAACTGAGCTGTCATTGGTATAAAGTTACCCAACAGCCTTTTTTTTGACAAAGCTTGGTTTAATGATATTACTTCTTTCATAGTTTTTGTAGGAAACTAATAATTATTGAAATGACAAACCAATTTTAGAAGAAGTTTATTCATTATTCTGGACTAATTAACGTCCGTAAGTTTAAAAAAAAAATGTGTTTACTGAAAACACAATTTATAATACATATCTGACACACTCTTTTTTTAATTTTATCATTTATTTGATTTTTCTCCTAAAGATATGTTAATACAATTTATTATAATCAGGAACTTTTTAAAAATCTGCTGTTTTGCTATTAGTTTACTAACTATAAATACAGCAAACGCTCAAATAAATAGCAATTCGTTTCCTGTAAATGATGAAATTTATTTGCCGAATACAACAAGCTTAAAATACACCTACAACAATAAAGGTTTTGTAAGTTCTTGTAAGTATGTTAATTTAGAAATAAAGAGTGGGAAGGATATTTATTTTAATAGGCTAACTAATCTGCAAAGCAAGTCAAATCAACTTGAAAATCAGCTTAGGTTTTATGCATCAAATAATAAAATCGCAACAACTGGCGATTTGGATTTGGCTTACTTTTTACCTGATTTTATAACAAATACAGATTCTGGAATTATATCTACTCCAACAGAATTACTTGATATTACAAATGCAGTTGATATTTTAGGTGTAGATTACATTAAAAACAAAGGTGTTAAATGTGTAGCTTTTGTTACTAAAACTTTAGGAGAGAAATATGCACATTCAAAATTGATGGCTGATCGATATCAATCTGCAAAAATACAAGGATTTGAAGCTATTGATATTGCAGGATATAATTTTGTAATATATAAACTTTTACAACTAAATGGCCAGATTGAATGTGTATTAGAATTTAATGCAGGGTTGAATTATAATAGTAAAGGCTGTAATCTTGAAAATAATCTCTTAGTCAACTCAAAACAGTTAAATGAGTTGTTTTATAATTTCCAGTTATGGGCTGATGATGAGAATATGCTAATTGAATTAGCTACAAATATTATAAGTAAAATACAAAGCATTGCAGAAATAAAATTTTTGAGTAAAACAAATCCTCAAACATATATCAAAACCATAAATCAAGTAAATGACGGATTAATTATTGATTTAGTAAATAACTCAAATGATTCATTAGTATTAGTGCAATTAAGTTCATTAACTAAAGTTAAGGTTAATGATAAATTATCTGAGCAAATACTTTTGAAAGTTAAGCCGAATGAACTTAATATTCTACCATTACCTTTAGACGTGAAATTTATAGGTGATATATTATTATTCAAAAATAATATTTTGATCGACTCTTACCCTGTTGCAGAATAGTGAATTAAGTATTTTGTTTAACACTAAAGATGGTTAATCAATTAAAAACCTATGTAATATTGAATTCATATAAAATTGATAAAATTATTTTTGATTAATACTATTTGTCTTCCTATATCATAGAGATAGTTGGATAAAATCGCTAAGTCTATTTTTTACTTTTTTATGCTCTTATGGGTTTCTTTCTACTTCACCGTTTTCCCACCTAGCAAACCTAAGCCTTCATTTATTAAAAAAAGAGCGTCTTTTAACGGTATTTTTGGGTTTAAGGAAAGTTTTTTATAACAGCTATTGAAGAGGTGTTTATATGTTACCATTCAGCAAAAAGTATCAATGGGGGCTAAAAATCCTTGTGGTTTGTTTAAACCCTATAAAGGTTTTAAACCTTTATAGGGTTGTTTCAATAGCTGCTAACTCATTATAAAGCAAAGCTTTGGGTGGTTTATTGAGCGTTGTTACTGCCGTCTGTTTTGGGCAACATTTGGGTAAATACCGCCAGCAGCGGTATTGATACCTAAGCCAGCGGTAGTGATACCGGAGTCAGCGGTAGTGATACCCTAAGCCTCGGGTTCGACCCCCTAAGTCTCGGGATTGACCCCCTAAGTCTGGGGATTGATCCCCCAAGTCTCGGGATTGATAAATCTATAAAAGAATGGCAGCTAGTGCATAATCGGCAAAAAGAATCAGAATACAACTAACAACCACGGCACTGGTACTTGCTCTGCCAATTTCTAAAGCACCGCCTTTTACATTATAACCAAAATATGCAGCAATACTGCTAATAATAAATGCAAACGTATAGGCTTTGTATAAAGCAAAATTGATGTTAAAGTAATTAAGGTTCTGGCGTAGGCCTGCATCAAAAATATCGTTAGAAATTATGCCTGTCATAGCTCCCGCCTGACGACCACCCCAAATACCTAGTATAGCCGATAAAACAATCAAACAAGGAATCACAATTAAAGAACCAATAATCTTTGGAAATATTAAATAGTTCTTTGTGTTAATGCCCATGATTTCCTGTGCATCTATTTGCTCTGTAACACGCATGTTTCCTAGCTCGCTGGCAATTTTACTGCCCACAACTCCGGCTAAAACAATACATACCACCGTGGGAGAAAGTTCTAATATCATACTGTCTCTTACAATTTGTGCAATGGTGGTTAGTGGCACTAAAGGACTTACTAGTTGATAGGCAGTTTGCACCGTAGTTACAGCTCCTAAAAACAATGAAATAATAATGACAATAGGCAATGAACCAATACCAATTTCTACGCATTGGTGCATCAGTTCTTTCCAATATACTTTCCAGTTTTCTGGCTTGGTAAACATGCCTTTCAGCATAATGATAAACGCTCCAAAATGGGTAAAAAAGTTCATACTGATTTATTTGTGTTTGTACTGTTGTCAATTATTTTTTTAGTCTTTCAATGGCGGCAGTTGCTTCTTTAATTTCTGGGTCAAACTCCAGTGCTTTCTGATACAAACTTACAGCCAGGGCCCCATGATTCATGGCCTCATTACATTTAGCCTGCCAATAATATCCATCGGCCGAGGTTTGATTCACTTTGGTAAGTTGCTCAAATACTTTGAGTGCTTCGGGATATTTCTTTGCATTAAAAAAGATATAACCCTTTTCTATATAGGCTTCTGTGAAATGAATGTTTTCACCAATACTTTGGTCGAATGCAGCGATGGCGTTTTTATTATCGCCGATTTTTGAAAAATAAATTCCCGCAAAAAAATTTGCCTGTGCATTGTAATTGCCACCCGGATTCATTTTTACAAGCTGATTACATACCGATATTGTTAATGGATTTTTTGTTTCGGCATACAGATTTGCCAGTTCCATTAAAGCAGGTGGGGTAGGGTAAATTCTAGCTGCATATTTAAAAGCTTTTATGGCAGCAGCCGTATCTTCTAATTGTTTACAAATTTGTCCACGCTTTAACCAAAGGGTATTATTTAAACTATCAGAATTAATTAATCGGTCAACTTTTGTTAAAGCTTCTTTGTGCAAACCAATACTATCAAGGCTTGTAACTATTTTTAATTGCAAATCTGAATTGGCAGAATCCTTTTTTGCAAGCTCCATTAGCTTGGTAATATTTTCTGGAATAGCTATATGTTGTGTTGGGGTAGTGGTAGTATTATCTTTTTTTTCGTTTTTACACGAAAAAAAACTTGTGATGATGAAAATAAACAATACACTCTTTTTCATTTGATGCGGTAGATTCTTATAATTTGAAATAAAGCTGAATATGTTATACTAAGTGTTTTACCCAGCATTTATTGTTGTTAATGATTTCTTGCGTAAAGCCCACTATTTGCAGAAACTGCAAATAAGTTTTGTTTTCTACTTTTTCATACACAATCGTTTTTACACCCATATCAATTAAAGTTAGCTTTTCTTTTTCGATAATAAATTTTGTTGCTTTATAGTCTCGGTACTGGGGCACGGTATAATTAATCTGAACCATTGCATTGCCAGTATTATCAACTGTTACAACAAAAATATTTGCTATTGAAATATCTCTCATCACCACATAATTCAGTTGCTTTAAGTTTGTTTGTTTTAATTGAAATGCTGGAAAATAGTTTTGAATATCGTTTGTATAAAAATGTAAAAATTTCTCCACTATTTTATCATCGATGTTAAAAGGAA
>CANGOT010000048.1 GCA_947455425.1 Chitinophagaceae bacterium
CACGTTTTAAAGAAGACCATCCTTACTATAAGGATGCACGTGAATTTGGAAAGCGTATTGCAGCCACTGGCTTTGTAACTCTTACTGGTGGCGGACCAGGCATCATGGAAGCAGCTAGCAGAGGTGCCTTTGAAAATGGCGGCACATCTGTTGGCATTAACATTAAACTTCCATTCGAGCAAAAAGAAAATCCTTATTTGCATAAATCTGTAACCATAGATTACTTCTTTGTTCGTAAAACGTTAATGATAAAATATTCTTACGCTTTTATCATTATGCCAGGTGGATGGGGCACCATGGACGAATTGTTTGAAACACTTACACTCATTCAAACAAAAACAATCAACAATTTTCCTGTGGTATTATTTGGAACACAATATCATCAACCATTAATCGATTATATTAAGTTGATGGAAGCCGAAGGAACCATAACAAAAGAAGATATGAAACTGCTTTTGGTTACCGATAATTTTGATGATGCCATGCAGCATATAGCAACTTATATCAATCAAAATTTTAAAATAAAACCACGTAAAAGAATGTGGTGGTTGTTGGAGAAAAGGTAAATAATTATTGCTGCTGTGTCATCATTTCCTCTAGTAATAAATGGTTCTTCATCATATGATGCAGTTTGCATTTGCATATTATTGTTGTGAATATAAATAGCAAAAGTTGACTAGCATAGCTTTCAAATGCACGGAATAAAAAAACCTTTGCTTATTATTGCACACTCAAAACAATTGCAATGCGTTTATCCGAAAGGCTAAAACATATTAAATTTTTCCGTTCATTAATTTATTCCTCTGTGGGTATCATTACTTACCCAGGGCTGGTATTGATAAATAAAATTAAGATTGAAGGAACCGAACATATTAAATCGCTTCCAAAGAAAAATGTACTTTTTGTAAGTAATCATCAAACTTATTTCGCCGATGTAATTGTTTTTATTCACATTTTTTGTGCCGTGAAATGGAGAAAAAATAATAAACTCGGGCTACCCTATTATTTAATAAATCCCTTTACAAGATTATATTTTGTTGCTGCCGAAGAAACAATGAATGGGAACTGGATTAGTCGTTTGTTTAAATTAGCTGGAGCATTAACAGTTAAAAGAACCTGGCGTTCTGAAGGTACAGAAGTGAGACGAGGACTTGACCCATCTGACACAAGAAAAATTTATAGAGCTTTAGAAGATAATTGGGTGATTACTTTTCCTCAAGGAACTACAAAGCCATTTGCTCCAGGAAGAAAAGGTACAGCACACATCATAAAACAAATACAACCAATTGTGGTGCCTGTTGTTATTAATGGTTTTTGGAGAGCTTTCACAAAAAAAGGATTAACATTTAAGAAAAAAGGTTCTATGCTTACTGTGAAATTTAAAGAGCCAATGGTAATTGACTACACACTTCCTGCTGAAGTAATTCTTGATCAAGTAATGGATGCTATTGAACAAAGCAAAAAGTTTATGCTAAAGGGCAAGCACCATTTAATGACTAAGTTGGATAAATAATTAATCATACTCAATCTCAATTCAACAATTCATTGATATTTGCCGAATGGCTAGATTGCAATTTCATTTAGAGCAAACAGATAATCAATCCAAAGCAAGGGCAGGAAAAATAATCACCGATCACGGTGAAATTCTTACACCCATATTTATGCCTGTAGGCACAGTGGGTTCTGTAAAAGCGGTTACACAACAACAACTTAAGCAAGAAGTAAATGCTCAAATTATTTTAGGAAATACGTATCACTTGTACTTGCGTCCAGGAACAGAAGTTTTAGAAGCTGCAGGCGGTTTGCACAAATTTAATGGTTGGGACAAACCTATCTTAACTGACAGTGGTGGTTATCAGGTTTTTTCTTTAGCTGCAAATCGAAAGCTTACAGAAGAAGGTGCTTTGTTTCAAAGTCATATTGATGGTAGTAGACATATGTTTTCTCCAGAAAAGGTAATGGATATTGAAAGAAGCATTGGAGCCGATATTATTATGGCTTTTGATGAATGTCCTCCCTATCCAAGCGAATATGGCTATGCCAAGAAAAGTATGGAACTCACACATCGCTGGTTAGAAAGATGTGTGAAGCGTTTAGCCGAAACCCCAGATAAATACGGCTACACACAAAATTTATTTCCAATTGTACAGGGTAGCACTTATAAAGATTTAAGAATTGAATCATCTCAGTTTATCGCTTCTCAAAATGCTGCTGGCAATGCTATTGGAGGGTTGAGTGTAGGCGAGCCAGAAGAAATGATGTATGAGTATACAGAACTTTGCTGCGATCATTTGCCAACAGACAAGCCTCGCTATTTAATGGGTGTTGGAACGCCCTGGAATATTTTAGAGGGCATTGCTTTGGGTGTTGATATGTTTGACTGTGTTATGCCAACGCGTAATGGTCGCAATGGCATGTTGTTCACTAGTAAAGGCATCATTAATATTAGAAATAAAAAATGGGCTACAGATTTTACAGTTATTGATGATGGCATTCCTTGCGAGACAAGTAATTTTTATAGCAAAGCCTATGTAAGACACTTGTTTGTTGCCAACGAAATTTTAGGTTTGCAGATAGCAAGTATTCATAACTTAGCTTTCTATCTTTGGTTGGTTGGCGAAGCAAGAAAGCATATTCTTGAAGGCGATTATACAAGTTGGAAAAATGAAATGTGTGTAAGGTTGAAGGAACGGCTTTAGCAATTCATTATTTAAAAAGAGAAAATATGATTGGCTATATTATACTTAGTTTACTCATATTGATTTCAGTAATAGGAGTGTATTTCTCTTTTAAATCATGCGATGAAAGAACTCCTGAAACAAATTGTGACGATGAACCTATTGATTATTTAATAAAGTAATATATGAAAAAATTTCTTGGTATTATTTGTATGATTGTAGGCTTTGTGAATATTGCTTTCTCACAAAAACAATTCACATTCACATCTGGTAATTCAATGTTCCCATTAAAAACTGTCAATGCAAAATATCCAAGCAACGACAGCAGATTCAACGATAACAGCTGTTTGGTCTATGTACCCAAGCATTTCAATAAAAACAAACCATGGAATTTTATGCTTTGGTTTCATGGATGGAATAATAATATTCAAAGCACTATTGAGCAATTTAAACTACGTGAGCAAATAGTATTAAGTGGTGCTAATGTAATTTTAATAATGCCAGAAGGCGTAAAAAATGGCAATGATAGTTATTGTGGTAATTGGGAACAAGCAAATTACTTTAACTATTTTATGGAAGATGTGAAGTTGAAATTAAAATCGGAGAAAATAGTTGATAAAATAACTGCCGAAAATCAGTTAATTATTGCTGGTCATAGTGGTGCATCAAGGGCTTTAGTACAAGTGATGGATTACTCATCAATAACCATAAAAGCAATCTTAATGTTTGATGCCATTTATAACCACGAAACTAATATCATCAAGTGTTTGAAGAAGTTTTCATCTTGTAAATTAATCAACCTTCACACATCACGTGAAGCTTGCACTATAAGCACTAAAAACCTCATACAGTTAATGCAAAAACAAAATATGGGTTATCTGCAAAAGCAGGACACCGATGTTACTGATGCCGAATTAAAAAACAATCGGATTCTTTGTTTATCATCCAATCTCTCGCATAACGATGTCCCTGTTTCTTATAACTACTTAAGCAGGTTTTTAAAAGCAAGTGAGTAATATTCTTACAAATAAAATTAAACTTTATACTTTGAACTATCATAACATACCACAACCAGCACGATTGAAAACAAGAGAAGTTAAAATTGGTAATTTGCTTATTGGCAATAATCACCCACTTCGTGTGCAAACAATGACTACAACAGATACAATGGATACGATGGCTACTGTTGAACAATCTATTCGTTGCATTGAAGCTGGTGCTGAGTTGGTGCGTATTACTGCCCCTTCAAAAAAAGAAGCTGAGAACCTACAAAACATAAAAGATGAATTGCATAAACGTGGTTATAATATACCACTTGTTGCAGATATTCATTTTACGCCAAATGCAGCCGAAATTGCTGCAAGAATTGTAGAGAAAGTAAGAGTGAATCCTGGCAATTATGTCGACAAAAAAAAGTTTGAACAGATTGAATATACTGATACTGAATACGCTGAAGAAATTGAACGAATCAGAGAACGATTTACCCCACTTGTAAAAATTTGTAAAGAGCATGGTACTGCAATGCGTATTGGTACCAATCACGGCAGTTTGAGTGATAGAATTATGAGCCGTTATGGCGATACCGCAAATGGAATGGTAGAAAGTGCTATGGAGTTTTTGCGTATTGCCAGAAGCGAAGATTATCACAATATTATTCTGAGTATGAAAAGCAGCAACCCAATTGTGATGGTTGAAGCTTATCGCTTACTTGCTAAAACAATGCAGGATGAATTTGGCGAAATCTATCCACTGCATTTAGGTGTTACCGAAGCAGGTGATGGCGAAGATGGAAGAATTAAAAGTGCTATTGGTATTGGAACTTTATTGCAAGATGGAATTGGCGATACAATAAGGGTTTCATTAACCGAGGATCCTGAATTTGAAATACCAGTTTGTGTGGATTTGGTGAAGTTGAATGGTCAGCTAGATATTAAGTCGGAAAGTCAGAAAGTCGCAAATCCAGAAACTCAGAAACAAGTTCCAAATTCAAAATTTCCAGTGCCAGTAGTTATTGCAGATTTTATGCTTGCTGAAACCATTGCTCATCAAGACTTACAAAGCATAGGCTATACTTATAACGAGGCTACAGATAAATGGAATATTGGAGATGCTGCAGCGGATTTTATTTATACATCCAATAAAATCATTGACTTTGCATTACCAGGAACATTAAAAGTGTTGGTGGATGCAAATGCATGGAATGAAAATCTTGATACTGCAAAGTACTTTCCATTATATCAGGGAAGTGAAGTGTTAAATGATAATTCAACATTAACAACGCAGCATTCAAAATTGAATTTTATTGCTCTTGATGTAAGTAAATATGTTGATGATATCATCGATGCAACAAAAGATAACAGTAATGTTGTTTATATAATTTATTCAAACGAAAACAATGGAATGCAGCAATGCAGGGCCTTTGCTCAGGAGTTAGCAGCACAAAAGATTCATCATCCCATCATCATTGCTGTAGAAAGTCATCACACCAGTATTGATGAACAACTCATTCATTTCTCGCAAAAAGCAGGAGCATTATTTTTAGATAATATTGGTAATGGCATTTGGTTAATGAACGACCCTCTTAAACTCGTTAATCAACAAGTTAGTGGCAGAACTTATTTACCAGTAAAAAACAACCATCAGTTTTTAAACAATACTTCATTTAGTATTTTGCAGGCAACACGCAAACGTATATCTAAAACAGAATACATTAGTTGCCCAAGTTGTGGCAGAACTTTATTTGAATTGCAGGAAACCACAGCAAAAATTCGTAATAGAACTAATCACTTAAAAGGATTAAAAATAGCCATCATGGGTTGTATTGTAAATGGGCCAGGAGAAATGGCTGACGCTGATTTTGGTTATGTAGGCAGTGGTGTTGGTAAAATAACTTTATACAAAGGCAAAGAAGTTGTTAAAAAGAATATCGATAGCGAAGTAGCAGTAGATGAACTCATCAATCTTCTTAAGGAAAATAATGCCTGGATAGATCCTCCTTTAAATTAACATCAATAAAAAGGTCTTTCAATTTTTTGAAAGACCTTTTTATTGATAGATATCATCTATTTGATTACTTTTTTTTCTTTCTCATTCTCTTCCACCAGTTCGTTCTCTCGACTTCAATGTTGGTGTCTAATCTTGTTTTTATTTGAGCATCCAGCACAGCAATATATGCCATATTAATAATGCCTCTTACAGTGCTGCCCAATTGTAATACATGAACAGGTTTCTTTAAGCCCAACAAGATTGGACCAATAGCTTCGAATTCGCCAACTTCTTTTAACAAATTATAAGCAACATTGCCAGCAGTGAGATTTGGAAAAATCAACACATTCACATTCTCATCTGCCAGAGCACTAAAAGCATAATTATCTTTTAAAATTTCTTTGTTAAATGCCAGAGCTCCCTGCATTTCACCATCTATAATAAGTTGCGGATTTTTTTGTTTTACAAGTTCGGTAGCTTTTGCAACAAGTTTTGCCTCAGCTCCGTCACTACTACCAAAATTACTATAACTCATCATAGCAATTCTTGGTGTTACACCAAGTGTCTTTACTTCTTTTGCTACCAGCATTGCAATGTCGGCAAGTTCTTCTGCGGTTGGGTTAAAATTAACGGTTGTATCGGCTAAAAACAAAGGCCCTTTTTTAGTAATCATCAGATACATGCCAGCAATTTTTTTAACACCCTCTTCAGTCCCAATAATTTGAATAGCTGGGCGAATAGCTGCTGCATAGTTTTTTGTTAACCCGCTAATCATTGCATCAGCATCACCCATTTCAACCATCATACTACCATAATGGTTTCTGTTTTTCATTGCTTTAATACTCTCGTAATGATTGAGACCTTTTCGTTGCCTTTTCTTGAAGAATAGTTCGCCATAAAGCTCACGCTTGGCTTCAGTTTCATCACTCCTTGGATCAATGATTGGCAAGTCGGTAATGTCTATATTGTTTTCCTCGGCAATGGTATTAATTTTTTTCTCGTTACCTAGTAAAATAGGATAAGCAATGCCATCATCGTATAATGCTGATGCTGCTTTTAAAATTTTTGCATTATCGGCTTCAGCAAAAACAATTCTTTTAGGATCTCGTTTGGCTTTGTTGGCAATAATGCGTAACAATTGATTATCTAAGCCTAAACGTTTATTTAATTCAACTACATAACTACCCCAATTTGTAATATCTTTTTTTGCTACACCACTTTCCATTGCTGCTTTCGCAACTGCTGGTGCAACAGTAGACAGCAATCGAGGGTCAACAGGTTTTGGAATAATATAGTCTTCTCCAAACGTAATTGTTTTTTGATTATACGCAAGGTTTACAATGTCTGGTACAGGTTCTTTCGTTAATGCTGCTAATGCTTTTACAGCAGCAAGTTTCATTGCTTCATTAATAGTTGTTGCACGTACATCTAATGCACCACGAAATATGTATGGAAACCCTAAAACATTGTTTACTTGATTAGGATAATCGCTTCTACCGGTAGCCATTATAATGTCTTTTCGAACACTTATGGCATCTTCATAACTAATTTCTGGGTCGGGGTTAGCCATTGCAAAAACAATGGGGTGTTTAGCCATGGACTTAATCATTTCTTTTGTAACAACATTGCCCACACTTAAACCTACAAAAACATCTGCATCTTTAAAAGCTTTGTTTAAATCCCAATCCGCTTTTGATTTTGAGCAAGCAAATGCTTTTCTCTCACCCAAGTCTGTTCGGTTTTCATGTAAAGCACCATTGATATCAAACAAAGTGAAATTCTCATACTTAGCACCCAGGGCTACATATAATTTACAACATGCCATTGCTGCAGCACCAGCACCATTGATAACAAATTTAACTTTTTCAATTTTCTTTTTCTGTAGTTCCAATGCATTTAACAATGCAGCTCCGCTGATAATGGCAGTTCCATGCTGGTCATCGTGCATAACAGGAATTTTAAGCTGTTTTTTTAATTCCTGCTCAATATAAAAACACTCCGGAGCTTTGATGTCTTCTAAATTAATCCCACCAAAAGTTGGTTCAAGAGCTTTTACAATCTCAACAAATTTCTTAGGGTCGGTTTCATTTATTTCAATATCAAAAACATCAATATCTGCAAATATTTTAAACAAAACACCCTTGCCCTCCATGACTGGTTTACTAGCTTCGGGTCCAATATTGCCCAAGCCCAAAACAGCAGTGCCATTGGTAATTACTGCAACTAGATTTCCTTTTGCAGTATATTTATATACATCTTCAATATTATTTGCAATCTCTTTGCAAGGCTCTGCAACACCTGGACTATAAGCCAGTGATAAATCCTTTTGTGTTTTGGCTTCCTTTGTTGGAATCACTTCGATTTTACCTGGTTTACCTTGACTATGATATTCGAGAGCTTGTTGTTTAAGTCGTTCTAATTTTTTATCCATAAAAATATTTTCATAATCTTTTAAAACTACTCATGGTTGTTCAACAATATTTCGTTGTTAAACATTGAGTTAAAGATAGTAGGCTGCAAACATAACTGCATTTTTGAGTAGAAATATACGAAATAGATCAGATTTGATTAGATGTGTATCTCCACTATTTATTTAAACAGTTTTATTTGATTTGAATTTTCAAAAGAATCAACTCCTACATTTGATGTAGTATTAAATTAAATCAGCCAAATGAAAAATAATTTATCATCTCTTCTTGAAAGGTTTAACGAGCCTGAAACCCTCAAAATGGCTAAACTTGGAAGAGAATTGAGAGCTAATGGAATTGATATTGTTGACCTAAGTCTAGGCGAGCCTGATTTTGATACACCGCAACACATTAAAGATGCAGCCATAAAAGCCATCAACGATAATTGGAGCCATTATACACCTGTAGCGGGTTATTTGGATTTAAGAGAAGCAGTTTGTCATAAATTAAGAAGAGATAATAATTTAGATTATAAGCCTGAAAATATTGTAGTATCAACAGGTGCAAAACAATGTTTGGCCAATGCAATTCTTGCAGTTGTAGATGAAGGCGATGAGGTAATTATTCCAACGCCATATTGGGTTACATATAGCGAGTTAGTAAAAATTGCAAGGGGCAAAGTGGTTGAAATTAAATCAACTGTTGAGAGTGGCTTTAAAATAACTGCTCAGCAACTTGAAGCGGCTATTACCAATAAAACAAAGCTGTTTTTATTTTCGTCTCCCTGCAATCCAAGTGGGGCTGTATACAGTAAAGAAGAATTAAAATCATTAGTCGAAGTATTTGTAAAATATCCCAATATTTATATTATTAGTGATGAAATTTATGAGTACATAAACTTTGTTGGAAAGCATGAAAGTATGGCATCTTTCGATGAAATTAAAGATAGAGTGATGGTTATAAATGGCCTCAGTAAAGGCTTTGCAATGACAGGATGGAGACTCGGTTATATTGCTGCAAACCTCGATATAGCAAAGGCTTGCGATAAATTACAAGGGCAATTCACTAGTGCCACTTGTTCCATAGCACAAAAGGCTGCTGTTGTTGCTTTAACAACAGATTTAACACCTTCTATAAAAATGACAGAAGAGTTTGCAAGAAGAAGAAAACGTGTATTAGAATTGGTTGCAGAAATACGACAATTAAAATGCAATAATCCTGAAGGGGCTTTTTATGTTTTTCCAGATGTTAGCTATTATTTTGGTAAAACAGATGGCGAGAGTACTATAAACAACTCAGCAGATTTTTCAATGTATCTTTTAAACAAAGCAAATGTGTCAAGTGTTATGGGGGCTGCATTCGGCAACGAAAATTGCGTTCGTTTTTCTTTTGCAAACAGTATAGAAAACATAGAAAAGGGTTGGAGTAGAATTAAAATAGCTTTGGAAAAATTGAAATAATTTTTTTTAATATGAGCAAAGGGAAATAAATAAGCTCGCTTCTAAAATACTCGCTACCACTAAATTTGCAGCGTGTTAATAAAACAAATCATAACATCAATTTTCTTATTGGCGTTTACAATGCAAACGTTCAATAAATGTTTTGTAGTTTACGACTATTTAAAAAACACAGCAGCTTATGCAAAGTATTGTGAGAACAAAGCAAAACCCAAAATCCATTGCAACGGGAAGTGTCAAATGATGAAAAAGTTGAAGCAGGAAGAAAAAAAAGATCAACAAAATCCAGACAGGAAAGGCGACAACAAACTAAACGTTCTATCTTCAAAATCATTCTTTGCTACAGTTCCATACTATAGTACTCATTTTATAAAAAGAGTATATCCAATCTTTCAATCACCAAAGGAAACAAAGCTTTCTTTTGAGGTCTTCCACCCACCAAGTTTGGTTTAATTAAACAAGAACATTTTAATTTATACTAAAACAACAAGAATGACACGCCAATATAATTGGTTTCATCTTACTGTTGTTAGTCGTGCACGCAAGCAAATCAATTTATATTAATCGTTATTGGTTTGTTAATGCTATACCTAAACCATAGTTGGAAATTCAAAATAATTAAGCCAATTCTTTGATACAGATTAATAAAAATTCTCAATAACTAAATAAATAATAAAAATGAAAAAATATATAATATTAATAGCAATTATCCCAATATCAATATCCTCTTTCGCCTGCGAAATATGTGGTTGTGGTGTGGGAAATTTTTATATGGGCATATTGCCACATTTCAAAAAAGGATTCATTGGTGTAAGATATCATTACACAACTTATCACACTGTAATGGCTGATGATGCTACACAATATAGCTACGACTATTTTAAATCAACAGAGCTTTGGGGAGGAATTAATATTGGAAAAAAAATGCAATTGTTGGCATTTGCTCCATATAATTTTAATAAGCAAGTAGGGGATGATGGCATAACTAAAACTGATGGATTGGGAGATATAACTTTGCTTGCAAATTATAAATTTTTCAACCACACAAAACTTTTTAAAAATAAAAAAATCGAGCAATCTCTTTTTATTGGTGGAGGCTTTAAATTACCAACTGGAAAATTTAATGCAGATGTCAGCGATCCAATGATGGTGGCAGCATCAACTGTCAATACTCAAATTGGTAGCGGTAGTTTTGATTTTTTATTGAACACAATGTATAATGTGAAGTGGAATAAATTTGGAGTAAATACTTCAGCAACATATAAAATTAATACAACAAATTCTTCTACAGTAAAGTATGGTAATAAAGCAATTGTTAACGCAACAGCGTTTTATAATATTGGTTCCAACGATTTAATCGTTTCGCCAAATGCTGGATTACTATATGAAAACATAGCAGTCAATCTGAATAATGGCAAAACTATTGCTAGCACAGGAGGACAAGCGTTGTTAGCAACTGTTGGTGTGCAAGTAAAGTTTGATAAATTTAGTGTTGGGGCTAACTTTAACATTCCTTTGAGTCAAAACTATTCGGATAACCAAACAAAAATCCAATCAAAAGGAACTTTGCAATTTAATTTTGCCTTGTAGATTTCTGATTAAATAAAATAACAGACTAATGAAAAAACTACTCAAAATATTATTGTTAACATCATTGACTATAGCTTGTAAAAACAAACAAAATCATATGTCAAGAATTGATGAAAAAAAAGACACAGTTAAAACAAATGCTCAAAAATTTTCAGCAATAAAATTAGACTACAAAAAAGATCCTGTATGCGGAATGCCTGTAAAAGCTGGGATTGAAGACACATTATTATATCAAGGAAAAATTATAGGGTTTTGTGCAACAGAATGCAAGCTATCTTTTATAATGAACCCAAAGTCTTTTAGTCTGACAAAATAGATTTATAACTATTAAGTAAAACCATATTGAAAGAATAGTTCACAGAATTTTAATAAGCATTACTCAATAAAATTCTCCCGTGGCAGGTTTATTTAGCCTGCCACTTTTTTTCCATCCAAGATTGTGCTTTTAAAGAGATCCATGCTGTTATAATTCCCACTACAATACCACCAGCCACATCAATGGGAAAATGTTGTGCCTGATAAACTCTTGTATATCCAACCAATAAAGCTAGGAAAAAACCAATCCACACCATCCATTTCTTATTTACTAAAATGCAAAGTAAAAGGTACATAGTAAAAGCTTGCGTTGTATGACCAGAAGGAAAACTGCCACTGTAACTTAATTCCACTCCATTAATGGTGTGAATTAGATTACTTAGAAGTGGCATAGCACTTATGGGTCTAGGGTTTACAGTGATTAGATGTCCTTTTATATAATGTGTAATAATCGTCGAAACAACGATAGCAGTTAATGTGAGTAACCATTTTTTTCTATTAAATATGAAAATACACCCAGCAAAAACTACCCATACAATTCCATCGCCAAGATAAGTGGTATACTTAAAAATTAAATCTCCAGAGCTACCTAAATCTTTATTCAATAATAAAAAGAAATTATTTTTTCCCATCATTATCGAAAGCCCTGCAATAATAATAGCTGTAAAAAGGCTGATGATATTTCCCTTGTAATAACTTAAATAATTATTTCCTTGCATATTAATTTACAAATTTGGGTTCTTTTATGCAACTTTGACTACTTTTAAAAGTCACAACGTTTTTATATGGTC
>CANGOT010000049.1 GCA_947455425.1 Chitinophagaceae bacterium
AATAAAAATAGTGTTAGCCAAAAAAAAGGTATTATTGTTAGTGCATATAAAACCGTTTCTGCCACTTGTTCCGTGTGATAAATAAAAACATTGAAGCATACCCAACACAACACTGATGCCAGGTAGTCGGCAAACACATACCAACCAATGTGTAAAGGTTTTTGCATCTATTTTAATTATGATAAAACAGTTGTTTTGCCTATTTTGGCTAATATTTGATGTGCTACTTCCATAGCTAAATATCCATCCATTTCATTTACTGCTGTTGATGTATTATTTTGAATTGCATCCACAAAACTTTGTAGTTCCGATTTTATTGCATTTCCATCTTCTATATTTGGATTTGCAACAGCTATTGTTTTTTTGCTTCCATCTGGTGTTTCAACATCAAAAGCAAAAACATTTTCATCTTCTGGTTGCTTTATTTTTATTATCTCTGCTTTCTTATTTAAAAAATCAACTCCAATGTATGAATCTTTTTGAAACAACCTCATTTTCCTCATTTTCTTCATACTAATCCGACTACTAGTTAAGTTTGCAACACAGCCATTATTAAATTCTATTCTTACATTAGCAATATCAGGTGTATCAGTCAATACAGCTACACCACTAGCACTTATAGCTTTAACACTACTTTTTACAATACTTAAAATAATGTCAATATCGTGAATCATTAAATCTAATATCACACTCACTTCTGTACCTCTTGGATTAAACTGAGCTAAACGATGTACTTCGATAAACATTGGATTTAATTGCATTTTTTGTATGGCCAAAAATGCCGGATTAAATCTTTCAACATGACCTACTTGTAGCTTTACCCCTGCTTCCTGAACCGTTGCTACAAGATTTTTTGCTTCTTGTAATGTATGTGCCATAGGCTTTTCAACAAAAACATGTTTCCCTTTTCGGATAGCATTCATACATAGATTATAATGCTCTTGTGTTGGTACAACAATATCAATTATATCGCAAGCATCTATTAGTTTATCTTCATCAACAAATCTTTTTAATCCATAGTCATCAGCAACTTGGGTTGCAGTTTCGTTATGAGGATCAAAAAAGCCAACCAGTTTTACACCATCCATCTCTTTCCAATTATTCAAATGAAACTTACCAAGATGACCAACTCCAAAAACACCAACTTTTAGCATAGCAAAAAATTTATGAGCAAATATAATTGTTCGACAATGATGGGCATATTTTTTTGATAACAGCCAACTTTTCGTTGTTTAAAATTTTCTAAATAAAACATCTTTAATGATTTTACGAAACACGAAACGCTGAAATGCTTATCAGTATTACTTTTGCTTTGATAAACATAAAATGTATGAGTGGTGAAATTGTAAATAAAGTAGCAGAAAGTAGTTTAATTACCTTAGATCTTGAAGCATATTATCCAAAAGAAGATCTTATTGCATTCGATTTAAAAGATTTTTTATTTATGGGATTAATATTAAAAGAAAAAGATTACAGAGCAGCTTTGCTTGCTACAGATTGGACGTTGTATCAAAATAAAAATGTTTATATAACTTGCACTACAGATGCTATAATTCCAATGTGGGCATATATGCTTGCGGCTTCTTTTTTACAACCTTTTGCTATAGAAATTGTTTTTGGAGACAGAAAAAAAATGATAGAAACAGTTTTATTAAAAAATATTGCTGGAATTAATATCAACGAATTTGAAGACAAACGTATAGTGGTAAAGGGTTGTGGCGAAATATCAATTCCAGAAATTGCTTATGTAGAAATTACCAATAAACTTCGCCCTGTTGCTAAAAGTATAATGTATGGCGAACCCTGCAGTACTGTTCCTATTTATAAAAAGCCACTACAAAAATAAATGAGTGCTGATTTTAAAAAACATTTATCGCCACAAGAAGCACTACAAAAGTTGAAACACTATTGTGCTTATCAAGAAAGATGTCATAACGAAGTAAAGTCGAAAGCCTTTGATTATGGATTAAATGTTGTTGATGTCAATAATCTTATTGCTACTTTAATACAAGAAAATTATTTGAATGAAGAACGTTTTGCCATGTTGTTTGCAGGGGGGAAATTCAGAATAAAACAATGGGGGAAAATTAAAATAACATATGAACTAAAAGCAAAGCAAATTAGTCCAATAAATATAAAAAAAGCTCTGTCTCAAATTAATGAAGAATCTTATTTAAAAACACTTGAAAAACTTTACGAAGCCTACTATAAAAAACTAACTGGAACTACGCAATTAAAAAAAATAAAAACATTAAAACATCTTCAAACAAGGGGGTTTGAGATTGAGTTAATAAATAATTTTTCTAAAAATTACTAATCTAACTTTACTCTTATTTCCTTATTGTAAGCAGTGTCCAACCATTGACCCACTTTCGTTTGAAATAGCTTTTTAAAATAATTAAATGGCACGATATTATTCATTACCCAACCCATCATTTTTGGGGAAAACCACATACTTAGATTAAACAATTTGATATCGTCTTCCATTCTTCTATAGACTTCTCTATCAAAATTTTTAAACATTTCCTCATCAAATTTATTTTGCTCGACAGCTCTTTTTATAAATTTTGCCGCTATAAATCCTGTTTGCATTCCTGTTCCAACACCTTCGCCTGTTGTGGGCGAAATCATTGAGGCGGCATCTCCTACTAAAAGCCATCCTTTTCCACTACATTTTCTTCTTAAAGACGCCAGTGGCAAACCCCAGCCATTTACATTATCAATAGCTATTGCATTTGCAAAGCGTGATTGAAGAATTGGATCCTCTTTAATTAGATTTATAAATATTTCTCTAATATTATAATTATTTTTAGAAGCAATAGAACTTAATATACCATAACCAACATTAGCCATCCCACCACCTAAAGGAAATATCCAAAAATAGCTCATTGGAAAAGATTTTGGATAATATACTTCCATTAAATTTTTTTCATGAATACCCTCAACTCCTTGCCAGTATTGCCTTACACCTCCTGCATAGTGTTCTCTATTGATCTTTCTTTCACCTACGGTTTTTAAGACAATGGAGTGATCACCGTCTGCGCCAACAATTAAATCTGATATAATAGTAATTTGTAGACCCTTTTGCTGCACAAGGATGTGCCACTTATTTTCAACTCGTTCAACTTTTATAGCTTTACTTTCTTGTAAAAATATTGAATACTTTTTGTCAAATTTTTCAATTAAAATGTTATCAAGTGAATATCTTCTGGATACACCATAGGGGGGCTTTTTTTCATTTCCAGAAGTTGGTTTATAGACAAATTCTGTATATTTTCCTTTAGGATTAATTAATCGAAATCCCCAACAAGCCTGAATTTTACCATTGGATTTTAGCTCATTTTCTAAAATCGATTTATCTATGTGGTTCAACATCGTAATAGCCTTCAAATCCAAGCCATCACCACAAATTTTATCTCTAGGATATTGAGCTGCATCAATTATAATGTGCTCTACTTTTTCCTTGCTCAAAAAAATAGATGTAGCTGCACCCGAAGGACCAGCACCAATAATGCAAATTTTTGTATTGAGTGGTTGAATATTCATATTACTCGCCAAAATATTCTACATAAATCCTCGGTGTTTCGTATAGTTTTATACAATGTAATATAGCGTCATTAGGTAAAAGTGGTTGAAGTTGTTTCCAAATTGCAATTGCAAGGTTTTCGGTACTACAAAGTTGTCCTTCCAAAAATGGAACATCTAAATTTAAGTTTTTGTGATCAAGTTTATCAATTACTTTCGTTCTTATCAATTCTCCTAGTTTCTTAACATCAAATACAAATCCTGTATTTTCATTAGGAACCCCCTTCACTGTAACATATAAGTCATAATTATGTCCGTGCCAATTTTCGTTAGCACAAGGGCCAAACACATTTTCATTCTCCGCTCTGCTCCACTTTGGGTTATAAAGTTTATGGGCAGCATTAAAATGTTCTTTTCGTGTCAAATAAATCATTAAAATATTTTTTGCAAAAGTAATTGTTGCAATTTATAAGTTTTAGTATAATAGTTTTTGTTATTTATAATAACTATTGATCGTTATTTCTTCAAAGACCAGATCGCTTACTAAATATTTTATACTTTTCTTATTCTTTATATTTTCTCTTATCGTCGTGGATGAAATATCCAAAAGCGGTGCATTCAAAATATTTGCGTTATATAAATTTTCTTTAACAATAAAACCAGGTCTATTGTAAACAACAATTGAGTAATTCTTAATTAGTTGCTCATAATTTTTCCAACGATGTAGATTGCTATAACTATCACTACCCATTATTACAGTAAATTGGTGTTGTGGATAGTTCTCTGTTAGATAAGTAAGTGTATCAATTGTGTAAGATGGTTTTGGCAATTTAAACTCAACATCTGTAGCTTTAAATCGATTGTCACCTTCTACAGCGGTTCTGACTAAATGCAGTCTATGATATTCATTTAACAACGTTGCTGCTGGCTTTAATGGATTATGCGGACTAACTACAAACCAAATTTGTTTTAAATCTGTGTACTCAACTATATGACTTGCTATTATTAGATGTCCTATATGAATTGGATTAAACGAACCAAAATATAAGCCGATTTTCATTTTAATGTATTGATAATCAATATTTTTAATTTATTATAACTAGAATACTATCTGCCTCATCTAATCTTAGACTTAAATTATACCCAGCTACAGCTATACAAATAGGATCACCAAGCGGGGCAATTTGCTCGACGGTAACTCTTTCTCCTGGCACACAACCCATCTCCATAAGTTTTATGGAGATATCATCCTTAATAAAGGAACCAATTATTCCAGAATCCCCAACTTTCAAACTGCTTAGCTTTTTCATTACTACAAATATCACAAATGCAATTAGTATTCAAATCACTTTATAATCGATTTTTGAAATATGAAAGTAAAATTTAATTACGCAGATAGAAAACTACTCTTTTCGCCAAAATCAACTCTTAAAGAACTTGTCAAAACAATTTTTTTCACAGAAACTATTGAAGTAAATCGTGTGGATTATATTTTTTGCTCCGACCAGTATTTGCTTGAGATAAATCAAAACATCCTCAATCACGATTACTATACAGATATTATTACATTTCCGTTGCAAGACAAAGGAATGCCAATTAAATCAGAGATATATATAAGCTTAGACAGAGTAAAAGAAAACGCCGCAACACACAACACATCGCCCAGGAAAGAGATTGCCAGAGTTATAGCTCACGGAGCCTTGCACCTATGTGGGTATAAAGACAAATCGAGGAAAGAAAAAATTAAAATGAGAGAAAAAGAAGCATTTTACATACAACACATTTAACTTTTTGTTCCACGTGTAACATTTGTTTTATCGTTTACCCATGTGTTCCACGTGTAACATTCATTAAAGCCGTCAAACTTTTCTAACAGGCTTTATCTTTGTTTTATGTTTCCAAATTATGATGTTATTGTTATAGGGGCGGGGCACGCTGGCTGTGAAGCAGCGGCTGCTGCTGCCAATATGGGTAGCAAAGTGCTGCTAATTACTATGAATATGCAAACTATCGCTCAAATGAGTTGCAATCCCGCTATGGGTGGAATCGCCAAGGGTCAGATTATCAGGGAGATTGATGCACTGGGTGGTTATTCGGGTGTTGTAAGTGATGCTAGTACTATTCAATTTAGAATGCTAAACAGAAGTAAGGGCCCGGCAATGTGGAGTCCAAGAACCCAGAACGACAGGATGGTATTTGCAAGTGTATGGAGGGAGATGCTTGAGAAAACACCTAATGTTGACTTCTATCAGGATATGGTTCGAGAGGTTATTATCAAAAACATGGTTGTTTGCGGTGTAGTTACTGGGCTGGGTCATAAAATAAACAGTAAAGCTGTAATAGTTACAAGTGGTACCTTTTTAAATGGTATTATACATATTGGTGAGAAACAAATAGGTGGGGGGAGAATCTCTGAAAGTGCTGCAACAGGTATTACCGAGCAAATGGTTGCATTGGGAATGGAGAGTGCTAGATTAAAAACAGGAACCCCGCCACGTGTAGATGGTAGAAGTTTAGACTATTCTAAGATGGAAGAACAGGTGGGTGATGAAGAAATTGTTGGGTTTTCATATTTAGATATAAAAAAAACAAAGCCTGAACAACAACGAAGCTGCTATATTACATATACAAGCTCTGCGGTGCATGAAATCTTAAAAACCGGATTTGACAAAAGCCCAATGTTCTCTGGTAAAATAGAGGGTCGGGGCCCGAGGTATTGCCCGAGTATCGAAGACAAGATTAATCGATTCGCAGACAGAGACCGTCACCAATTGTTTGTTGAGCCAGAAGGTTGGAACACATGCGAAATTTATGTAAATGGTTTTTCTACATCTTTACCAGAGGAGGTACAGATAAAAGCTTTAAAAAGTGTGTCCGGTTTTGAAAATTGCAAAATATTCAGACCTGGTTATGCAATTGAATACGACTACTTCCCACCCACACAACTAACCTACACTTTAGAAACAAAATTGATTCAGAATCTTTTTTTTGCTGGTCAAATTAATGGAACAACAGGATACGAAGAAGCAGCTTGTCAAGGACTAATGGCTGGTATGAATGCCCATCTTAAAATACATAATGAAAAACCGTTTGTGCTAAAAAGGAATGAAGCATACATTGGTGTCTTGATTGATGACTTAATTAATAAAGGCACAGATGAACCGTATAGAATGTTTACGAGTCGTGCTGAATACAGAACCCTATTGCGTCAAGATAACGCAGACCTTAGACTAACTAAAATAAGCAATAAATTAGGTTTAGCCAAAACAAACAGGATGGAGAGGGTGTATACAAAAATGCAGGGAATTGATAATATTAAAATGATTATCAATGATTTATGGCTTGAGCCAGAGGATATAAACCCCTATTTAGAAACCATTAATTCTTCTTTAATAAATGAAAAGCAAAAGTTGAACAAACTCATATTGAGACCAAACGCGATTTTACTAGATATGATGAAGATGGTTTCAAAAGTACAAAATGCTTTAAACTTGTTTGATGCAGAAATCATAGAACAGACAGAAATTCAGTTAAAATATGAACGTTACATTGAGAAAGAACAAGAATTAGTTGATAAAATGAGTCTTCTTGAAAATATGATAATACCTGATGTTTTTGACTATGATAAGGTTCAAGCAATTTCTAGTGAGGCATTACAGAAGTTTAAAAAAATAAAACCAAGAACTCTTGGACAAGCATCAAGAATTAGTGGAGTAAACCCAAGTGATGTTCAAATATTGATGGTGTATATGGGTAGATAATTAAAATATTTACCTAATAATTTTTTATTCGCACTTAATGAAAACTGTTATCAAATCACTTTGGTATTCACTGCCATTACAATTATTGATATTACATTTTAGGCGATATCAAATACTTTTATTGTTTTGGTATATACTTTTTGCAACTATTGCAGGGAATTTTATGAAAAGCTATGGTGCTGATACTCTTTTTTTAGCTCCTGAATATTTTGATAAAGTATCGGCAGGAAGTGTTGCTATTACAGGTTTTGCAGTTGCTGTGTATATAATGAGCTGGAATATTACTACGTTTATTTTGCACGGTCCTTTGGTTAGTTTTTTAGCTACTACATCACAACCATTTTTAAAATATTGCATCAACAACGCCCTGTTACCTATTATATTTTTGGTGTTTTATTTTATTGAAGCAAAGAGTTTTTCTACCAACCAACAATTATTGAGTAATTGGGATTTTATTATTTTTTCTGCAAGTTTTATTGGTGCTTTTCTTCTATCTATTTCTATTGCTTTTGCTTATTTTTTTGGTGCAGATAAAACCATTTATTATAGTATTGGTAGTAAAATAAAATCTGCTAACGAAACATACAATGAAAGTATTGCTTTAAAAAAATTACCACAACTTAAAGGTTACTTAAAAATAGATTGGTTTTTGAGTGCAAAATTGAGAATAAGAAAGCCAAGAGATGTAAGACATTATAATGAATCATTCTTAAAAAAAATTTTAGGTCGTCATCACTTTGCGGCAGTGATAGCAATACTTGTGGCTTTTGTTTTTTTGATAACAACAGGGTTGGTTTCAAATGCAAATTTGTTTCAATTACCAGCTGCTGCCAGTATTCTAATATTTTTTTCAATATTAATCGCCGTAGCTGGTGCTTTTAATATTTTTTTTAAAAGTTGGAGCATTGTTGTGATACTGCTACTATATTTATGTATAAATTTTTTGTATCAGCACGAAATAATAGACCCTCGCAATAAAGCTTATGGTTTGAATTATGAAAACAATAATAACAGGGCAATTTATACTCAGGAATCCGTTGAGTTATTAGCATCTCGACAAAATGTGGAATCTGATAAGAAATTCTACTTACAAACTTTAAATAATTGGAAGGCAAAACAAAAAGATAGTTTGCCTATAATGTTTATTATCAACACAAGTGGTGGTGGTTTAAGAAGTGCAACATTTACACTGCATACAATACAAAAACTTGATAGTATTATGGGTGGAGAATTAATGAACAAAACATTGTTTATTACTGGTGCTTCTGGTGGAATATTAGGTGCTGCATATTTTAGAGAATTATATTGGCAAAACCTAATGGGGGCTAAATGTAATTTACAATCGAAACAATATGTAAATGACATTTCTAACGATTTACTGAACCCAATATTTTCGTCTTTTGTTTCAAGAGATATTATTGGCCCAGTGCAAAAATTTACATTTAATGGTTTTAATTATACAAAAGATAGAGGTTATGCTTTTGAAGAGAAATTAAAAGAGAATACAACAGGTATTTTTACAAAACAGATTAAGGATTATATAGAACCAGAACATACAGCTGCTATTCCTTTTTTGTTATTGGGTTCTGTAATAAGTAGAGATGCTCGTAAAATGATTATAGCTAGCCACCCTGCTAGGTTTTTAATGAGACCGAATTGTAATAATCAAATATATCCTACAGATATTGATGCTATTGATTTTACTTCTTTTTTTGAAAAGCAGAATTCAAAAGACTTGCGTTTTCTTTCGGCTCTTAGAATGAATGCTACTTTTCCTTTTGCTTTGCCAAATGTTTGGTTGCCAAGTAACCCGGTTATAGATGTAATGGATGCTGGATTAAGAGATAATTATGGGGCGGAAACCACTTTGCGTTTTTTAGATGTTTTTAATGATTGGATACAAAAAAATACAGCCAAAGTTGTTGTACTACAAATAAGAGATCGGAGTTTGAATGATTGGGAAAAAACAGTAGAAGTTGATAATTATTTAAACTTTCTCACTAAACCTTTCTCTCAAATAGAACATAACTGGTTCAAGCTTCAAGACTATTATCAAGCAGGACAAATTAATTATTCATCTAACGCCAATAAAAACCTATATACAATATGTTGGCAATATTTACCTACTCAAAAAAATATTACTGCTAGCCTAAGTTTTCATTTATCTACTGCAGAAAAAAAAGACATTATAAATGCTGTAGATAACAGCTTGAACAAAGCAAATTTTAAACAACTGATAGACTTATTAAAACAAAAAAGTAACTACAAATAAAAAGAGGCTTCATATGAAGCCTCTTTTTATTTGTAGTTATATTTATAAATATTAATATAAATCTCCTCTGTTATCTTTAATGTCTGCTGCTTTCTTTAAAAGCTCGTTAGTAATTCTACCACCTGCACTTTTAAGATTATTGTTCAACATTCCTTTTATTGAATTTGGATCAGATGGTGCTGTAGCTCGAGCTGCAATATTTTCAACCTTTACAGCAAATACACCAGTTTGTCCAGCTATTGGTTCAGTTACTTTTCCTTTGTTAGTAGCATTGAAAGCAGCACCTGCAAATTTGAAATCATTACCCAACATTGGATTGTATGAATTAGATGCCAACAAAGTATCTATTCTTTGAACTGCTGTATTGTTACCAGCAGATGAAGCCATTGCTTCTAAGGTTGTTCCTTTAATTTTAGCTATAATTTGTTTAGCTTTCTTTTCATTTTTTACTAACCCTTCAACTTGTGGACGAAGTGTTTGAGCAGATGGAACACCTGGTTTATTTACAGCTGTGATTATACCAACAACATATCTACTGTTGAAACTGTATGTTTGATCTGTAATATCTCCAACACCTTTTTCATAAATCCATCTTACTAAAGATCTGTTACTACCCAATCCTGGAACATTAAAATCTACTCTTTTAATTCCATCGGCAGGAGAAGATGTTTTTTTCAACTTAGCAACTTCATCATCAAAGTCTTTTTTATTTTTTATAGATGCTAAAAACTTTGCTGCAGCATTTTTTGTTTCAATATCTGTTTCATTACTTAATGTAACTTGTTTAGCCAAGTAAGCAATATTATAAGCAGTAGACGCTCCTTTTTGTCCAAGTACTTCAACGTAGTGATAACCATATTCGGTTTTAACTACACCCTTTGCACCGACTCCTTGAGTGAAAGCAAAATCGTTGAAAGAGCCCACCATTCTACCACTCACAAAATAATCATATACACCACCTTTACTTTTACTTCCATCATCTTCACTATATTTCATACAAAGAGAATCGAAGTTTGCTCCTGCTTTTAATTTCATTTCAACAGTATCTAACATATGTTTTGCTGTACTATCTTCTCTCATTCTATAAGATTGGCCAGAACGTTGATCTCTCTCCATGGTCTTAATTAAAATGTGGCGAACTTTTGCACTGTCAGGTATTGTTTTGATACCAATCATTTTTGCCAAAACAAAATTATTTCCATCTTGATATGGACCAAAAACACCACCAACAGGAAGTTTAAATAAAGTATCTTTTACTTGCTGCTTAATTTCTTTTCCAGAAATGTATCCATTATAATATGGTAACTCTGAATTGTTTTTTGCAAAGAAGGTTTCAGCATTAGATTCTTTAATAAAATCGTTTTTCTTTAACTCTAATGTTTGCTTAACAGCAGCACTATCAGCAGCACTTGGTGTTGCATCAAATGTTACATATTGAAAAGTGCGGGTTTCTTCTTCTTTTTCATAAAGTTTACTGTGCTTTTGTCCGTAAGCAACAATTTCTTCATCTGTGACTTTTATTGTACTATCAATAATTGTAGAATATGGAACAGCAATGTAAGATACAGTTGAGTATGTATTATTATCTGCTTGTTGTTTTTCTACTAACCATTTTGGAGCATAAGCAGCTTGTGATAAAATGCTTGTATATTTAGAATATTTAGCTTGTAATTTAGTTGGATCAATAATTCCTTCAGTTACTCCTTTTTTCTGATCCTCTTTAGCTGTCTTCTTGAACTGATTCCAAGCTTGTTTAGCTTTTTCAACATCAACTTGTCCAGTTTTAGGATCTTTAAATTCATTCATTAATTGAGATGTTGGTTTAAACAACTCTTCACTCAATTGTTTGTCGGTACAAGTTAATCCTAATTTATCAAACTCTTCGTTCAATAAAATTTGACTTACTTCTTGATTCCAAAGCTGACCAATCATATTCTCTCTTTGTTGAGGATTTCCCTGACTAGCATTTTCTAACTTTTTATCAAAGTCTTTCCTTTCAATGGTTTTACCATTTACTTTACCAACAGTTGTTCCTGTACCAAACACAGAACCCTTTTTACCAATACCATCTTGTAATATAAAGGCAATTAGTGCTAGTGCAATAACACCACCAACAACCCAAGCTCCTTTATCACGAATACTTTGAATAATAGACATATATTATATACTTTATTTTTTTGGATGGCAAAAATAGGGAAATGGAGGTATTGAACAAACTGTGGATAAACTATTAAAAGCCTTATTAGTAAAAGATTTTAAATGTTGATTTGTTTTGGTAAAATAAATTGAGCTAGAATTATTATCTAACTTCAATTTTTTTTGTCAACATTGTTTGTGAATAATTACGAAAAGATGTTGAAAAATTACATTTTGCCAAAACTTTTTGTTGAAAGAAATAGAATAACTAAACGATGCTTTTACTAATTTTTGAAGTTGAACAATTTTTTTATCTAATTACATCAACTTAATTAACAGTTAATAACTCGACAGTTTTAAAAATTTAAAACTGTGTATTATGTTATATACAAATGTTTATAAACTAGTATTAGCAGTGTAGTTATTGATTTATTTCGTTTAACAATAATGTGAATTATAGTGAATAAGTGTTGACATACTAACTTTGCT
>CANGOT010000050.1 GCA_947455425.1 Chitinophagaceae bacterium
ATAACATACACTAATGTTGAGAAAATGGCAATTGAATTAAAAAGCAAGCCAAATCTATTAAATTCAAGCATTCCTTTAGAATCAACATTAATATTATACCAACCATAAGTGTCGGCAATATTTACAAAAAGCAAAACTACAAGCCCAAGGATAGCTATGTTTTTAATGGTTGATTTGTTAGTAGTAAATATTCCACTAAACATCATCACCACACCCAATAAAGCAGAAACAATAATTGAATTCATCTTATTTTATTTTATTTCTCACAAACACATTTTCTGATACAACAAAAACTTGTTGCTATTTGTGTGAAAAATCTATCTAACTAAATTTATTAATGGCATTGGATAAACCCCCAAAGCAATTATTACTATCACCAAAATTACTAAAGCCAATTTTATGTTCACACTGATGTCAACGGCTTTTTCTGTTGCAACAACCGTACTTCCATAAAATATTTTTTGAACCATATTTAATGTATAAACAGCACCCAATATGATGCTGATGCCTGCAATAGCAGCAAACCAGATATTATTTTGAAATAGCCCACTAAACATTAAAAATTCACCCACAAAAGCATTGGTTAATGGCAGAGCAATATTTGCAAAAGCCATTATCACTAAAAGTATGGCAAGGCTTGGAGCTTTTTGTGCTAGTCCACCCAATTCACTGAATTTGCGGGTTCCAAGTTGTTGCTCAATCACATCGGCAACAATCCACAAGCCTATTACATTAATTCCGTGATTAAACATCTGTATTAATACACCTTCCATTCCATTTGTAGTACCCGAAAAAATCGCAGCACACATTAATCCAATGTGAGCAATAGAAGAATATGCGATCATTCGTTTAACATCGTCTTGCTTAATTGCAATTAAAGATGCATACAACATTCCAACTACAGATAAAACAATTACAAAATTTGCGTGTCCTTTTACTGCTAATGGCAACACAGGAACCAACCAATGAATCACTGCAAAAAGTCCCATTTTAACCATCACTCCACTTAATACCATTGTTACTGCAGTAGGTGCTTGTTCATATGCATCGGGTTGCCAGGTATGAAAAGGGAAGATGGGCATTTTTATAGCAAAAGCAATAAACATCAATGCAAAAACAATATTCTGTTGTTTACCCTCCAAGTGAACATTTAAAAAATCCTGATAAGCAAAAGAATGAGTTCCTGCTGTGTGAAGATATAAATAAATTATGCCCAATAACATTAATAAAGAGCCAACAAAAGTGTAGATGAAAAATTTGAATGTAACTTGTATTCTTTTTTCACCGCCCCAAATTGAGCAAAGGAAGTAAGCTGGAATAAGAGCCAATTCCCAAAAGAAATAAAACAGTAAAGCATCTGAAGCAAGAAATACGCCCATAATTCCGGCTTGCATGAGAAACATTAAACCATAAAAACTTGATGGCGTTTTGTAATAATTTTTATAGATAGATGAAAAGATAATTGGCAGGGAAATGCAGTTTAATAAACACAACATTTTGCTCATTCCATCTAATGACATAGAAAATCTAGCATTCAATGAAGGAATCCAATCTGCTGAAAAAGACAAACCTGTTTTGCTGCATAAACTAGCTAATGAAACTGTAAGTGTTGCAATAGCTGCAAGTAATGACCAATTCTTTACAGCTTTCTCATCTTTGATGAAGAAAGTAATAAAACCTGCAACAATTGGAATTAGTATTAATAAAACTGGAAACATAATTTTTTCAATATTGAATGATGAAATTAAGATGACATTGTTGTATCTCTATTCACAATCAGTTTAAAATATTTTAGTTAAGAAACGATAAATATGGCCATCGTTCACCCAAATTAAAATGATAAGGGCAAAAGCCAAAACCATAAACAAAATATAACTTCCTACCTGACCACTTTGTAGCAATCTAACTTGTCGAGAGCTGTATTGAACCAATCTACCCACACCATTAACAGCACCATCAATACCACTTTTTTCAACTATACTTTTGAATAACTCAGCAATATGCATCAGGGGTTTTACGATAATGGTATCATATAATTCATCAACGTACCACTTATTAGCCAACACTTTTCCAAAGCCCTCTGCATCTTGCATTTCAGGTTTTTTGCTAAACTTATTGATTGCAAACAAAATAGCTATAGCTGCTATAGCTACAGAAATACCCATCAACATCCATTCTGTACTATGCTCAATCTCGTGAGCTTTTTCACTCACTAAAATTGGCGAAAGAAAATGATGCAATTCATGATGCCCTCCCATCAATTCAGGAATACCAATCATTCCACCAACTACACTTAAAATGGCTAACACAATTAATGGGTAAGTCATTGCTTTTGGCGACTCATGCAAATGATGTTCTTGATCGTGCGTACCTCTGAAACTTCCCAAGAAAGTAGTGGCATATAATCTAAACATATAAAATGCAGTCATGGCAGCACCTGCAACTCCAAGAACCCAATATATTTTATTGTGAGCAAAAGCAGCCGCTAATATTTCATCTTTAGAAAAGAACCCACTAAAAGGAGGGATACCTGATATAGCTATACATCCTAATAAAAAAGTGATGTGAGTTATTGGCAATTTCTTTTTCAATCCACCCATATTTCTTATATCTTGTTCGTGGTGCATTGCATGAATCACAGAGCCTGCTCCCAAGAATAATAAGGCTTTAAAAAATGCGTGAGTCATTACGTGAAACACAGCACCTGTATATGCTCCAACCCCTAAGCCCAGAAACATGTAGCCTAATTGGCTCACTGTTGAATATGCTAAAACCTTTTTAATATCGTTTTGTTTGATGGCAATAGTTGCAGAAAATAATGCTGTTGCTAATCCAATAATTGCAATCAAATGCATTGTTACTTCACTCATACTAAACAATACATTGCTGCGTGCAATCATATAAATACCAGCAGTCACCATAGTTGCAGCATGGATTAATGCTGATACTGGCGTTGGACCAGCCATTGCATCTGGCAACCATGTATATAAAGGAATTTGAGCAGACTTACCCATAGCACCTACAAACAATAAAAGTGTAATTGCAGTAACATCAAACGTTGAGAGCAAATGTTTGCTTGAATCTTGTGCAAGAGAAAACACCTGATGATAATCTGTAGTTCCAAGTTTATTGATGATCCAGAATACAGCAAGTAAAAAACCTAAATCGCCAATACGATTCATTACAAATGCTTTTTTTGCGGCATAGTTGTAATTGTTGTTTTTAAACCAATATCCTATTAATAAATATGAGCATAAACCAACACCTTCCCAACCAATAAACATTATGATGTAGTTTGCTCCAAGAACCAATAGCAACATTGAAAACACAAACAAATTTAAGTAAGCAAAATATCTTCCATAATGTTGTGGCTCTTCTTCATGCATATATGATGCAGAGTAAACGTGAATCAAGAAACCAATTCCAGTAATGATTAATAAGAAAAGAGAAGAAAGTTGGTCTACTTGAAATGCAAAATCAATTTTCAGGGTTGATGTTTGAATAAAGGTAAACAATGGATTTACAGCCATTGCACCACCAGATTTTACATCAAAAAATAAAATAAGGCTTACAATAAATGAAGCCAGAATTGAACCACTGCCAATTACACTGATGAATGTTTTTGAAAGAGATTTTCTACATAATCCATTAATAAGAAATCCTATCAATGGAAACAATGGGATTAAGTAAACAAGTTTATTCATATTCCGCTACTCCAAGGGAGTTTTTAAAATTGATGAAACACTTCAATGAAGTGTTAATTTTTTAATCTGTTTAAAAAGTTAATGTCTATGCTATGCGTGTTTCTGTACATCATTACAATAATGGCTAACCCAACACTAACTTCTGCTGCCGCTACCACCATTATAAAAAATACAAAAATTTGAGCTTCAGCACCAACTAAAGAAGCTTTATCTGTTAAATAAGCTGCTCCGTGATGCATTTTACTAAATGCAACTAAAAGTAAGTTAACAGCATTCAGCATTAGTTCAATACACATAAAAACAATAATAGCATTTCTACGTACCAACACTCCTACAATACCAATGGTAAATAGTGTTAAACAAAAAATTATATAATTACTAATTGGCATATATTAATTGTTTTCAAGTTTAGAATCTTTCTTCCCTATTACAACAGCACCTACCATGGCACTTAAAAATAAAACACTGCTTATTTCAAAAGGAACAACAAAATCTGTGAATAAAACCTTGCCCAAAGTTTTTATTAGACCAATATGCCCTATTCCCATTTCCACTTGTTTTGTATTCACCTCATTAGCTTGCTTAACCAAAGAAACTAATACCATTAATAAACATCCTCCAGAAACAGCACCAGCTAGTTTTATCCAAACATTTTTTTGTGGATCTCTTTCTTTGTTTAAGTTCATTAACATGATTACAAATAAGAACAGCACCATGATGGCTCCTGCATAAACTATTAAGTTTACTATCGCCAAAAATTGGGCATTCAGTAAAATGTAATGACCACTAATTGCAAAAAAAACAGCAATTAACCACAAAACACTATGAACAGGATTTTTACTAATAAGTACCATAATAGCACTTATTATTGCTAAACTGCTTAAACCCCAAAAAGCTATTTCTACTAAATTCATTTTCAAAAAAGTTATGAGTTACATTATTTAACTCTATGTTCTAAAGTCCTTTTGCCTTTGCAAAATCAGCCGACTCTGTTTTTACATTAGGAATCAATAAATCTGACTTGTCATAAATAAAGCCTTTACGTGAAAAGTTAGCTGGAGCAAAAGTTTCACTTAGATAAATGGCATCTTTAGGACAAGCTTCTTCACAAAGACCACAAAAAATGCAACGCAACATATTAATTTCATATTTGGCTGCATACTTTTCCTCGCGATATAAATGTTCTTCACTATCTAAACGTTCAGCAGCTTCCATTGTAATGGCTTCTGCCGGACAAGCAACAGCACATAAACCACAAGCTGTGCATCTTTCACGACCTTCTTCATCTCTATTTAAAACATGCAATCCTCTAAAAACCGAACTGAATTGACGTTTTTGTTCAGGATATCGAATAGTAGGTTTTTTCTTGAATATGTGCATGAAAGTGATGAACATACCTTTAACAATATTCCAGAGATAAATTCTCTCGAGCAGTGTCATTGGTTTTCTATCAACCTGTTTTACTCTTTGTGTTAGTGCTTGCATTTTTTAAAAGTTTGCAAATATATTTTATGTTATAAACTATTCAATTTTAATAAACCTTCGGTTTATTTTTTTTACTATTATGTCCAAGCTTCGGTAGTATTATTAAACTTTAGTGGCGTTGGCACCGTTCAGGTTTTGTAGTACTATTTAGCTTTTTTTTACTTAAATTTTGTTTATTTTATTCTTGTTTCTGACTTATTATTTATTTTCAACTTCAAACCATTTGGGTTTTAACCAATGGATAAGGTCTAAAGCAACTCCTAACAATCCAATACTTAAAATAAACCAAGAGATAAAATTGTAATAATTAGAACTCTTATACTCGCTTTTAGTTAATTTTAAAAAAACATTCAATGCCAATAATATATAAAAAGCATTGAATAGGAGTTTACTAAATGTTTTCCAACCTTTTTTAGCATTCTTGTTATGTCTGATAAAAAATTTCACTATTCAAATTCTAAAAATGCCAATGATTAATTTTCAAAATCACTACAGCTCCAGTAACAACCATATTAAACAACGCCAATGGAATCAAGGTTTTCCAGCCAAGATTCATTAATTGATCGTATCTAAATCTCGGGATAGTCCATCTGATCCACATAAACAAGAAGATAAACATAACAACTTTAGTTAACAATACTCCAACTTGAATCAATGCAGTCCAATCGCCCAGACTTCCAGCATATAATTTTGCATCATCAACAAAAGGTATATCATATCCACCAAAATAAAGAGAAGCCATTACTGCACTGCTCATTATCATATTAATGTATTCTGCAAATAAGTAAAAGCCCAATTTCATTGATGAGTATTCCTGATGATAACCAAAGTTCAATTCATTTTCAGCTTCCGGTAAATCAAAAGGAGTTCTATTACACTCTGCCATGGCACAGATAAAAAATATTAAGCAACCAAGAGGCTGATATACTACATTCCACCAATGCCCTTGTTGTTGTTTAACGATAGTTCCTAAACTTAAATCACCAGTTGTAAATAACAATGCAATTAAACTTAAACCCATTGCCAATTCATAACTGATTGCCTGGCTGGCAGCTCGCAAAGCAGCCATTAATGAAAACTTATTATTACTAGCCCAGCCGCCAATCATCACACCATATACCCCCATGCTTACAACCGCAAAAATGTATAGCAATCCAACATTTACATCAGCAATTTGAATAGGAAATTGATGTCCTCTAAGGGTAATAGTTCCAGCCCAAGGGATTACTGCACAAGTCATCAGTGATGCTGTCATGGCTAATCCGGGGCCTAAAATGAAAAGCCATTTATTTGCATGGGTTGGTATAATCTCTTCTTTGGTAAACATTTTTACACCATCTGCTAAGGGTTGCAATAAACCAAAAGGTCCAGCACGATTCGGCCCTGGTCTATCTTGCAAAATAGCTGCAACTTTTCTCTCAGCAAAAGTTGTATACAATGCTATTCCAAGACTTGTAAAAACAATGATCAAAATCAATACAAATTTCTCTAATAATAAAAGCCAATCAAGCGAAAGCAAATACATTTCAGTTAGTTTATTTATTAAAATCTGTTGAGTGTGCTGGTCTATCTAAAAGACTCAAATCAATATTAGGTTTATTTACCTCACTCTCATCGTGAATATCCATTAACAATTTTGGGTCACGGCCTTTCATTACTTCACTAAATGTTTCAGTTGGTTTTGTAACGCCAACATAATGCCCTTGTGAAATTACTGAGTGACGATTGATATTACTTGGCCCTTCAATTGTCCAATCACTTGCTTTTTTAGTTTCAAATCTGCAAGTATTACAAATCCAACCAGTGTTGCCATTTGATGCAGTTTTGACTTCACCCCATTCATCTTTTCGTGCAGTTACTCTAAATACTTCATCACCACGCATCCATAGTTGAACTTCTCCACAGCATTTGGGATTATTACAGTTTCTGTGTGCATCAACAGGTTTGGTAAACCAAACACGATTTTTAAATCGGAAAGTTTTATCTGTTAAGGCACCAACAGGGCAAACATCTATTACATTTCCAATAAAATCATTTTTTAAATTCTTTTCAATAAAAGTTGCAATTTGAGCGTGATCGCCTCTATCCAAAATGCCATGTTCTCTTTTATCTGTAAGTTGGTTGGCAGCAAATACACATCTAAAGCACATAATACAACGTGTCATATGCAATTGAATGTAATCGCCTAAATCAACTTTATGAAAAGTTCTGCGTTTAAACTCGTAACGCGTTCCTTCTTTACCGTGCTCGTAACCTAAATCCTGCAAATGACATTCACCAGCTTGATCACAAACCGGGCAATCTAATGGATGGTTGATTAATAAAAATTCAACCACGCCAGCCCTTGCGTCAATGACTTTTGGAGAAGTTATATTTTTAACTTCCATTCCATCCATCACTGTTGTACGACAGCTTGCAACAAGCTTAGGCATTGGTCGTGGGTCTTTTTCAGAACCCTTGCTTACTTCAACCAAACAAGTTCTGCATTTACCACCACTTCCTTCCAATTTGCTATAATAGCACATTGCAGGAGGTGTAACATCTCCACCAATTTGACGAGCAGCATTAAGAATTGTTGTTCCGGCAGGAACTTCAACTGTAATGTTGTCGATGGTTACTTTATGTAATATTTGTTCAGACATAATTTACGCTATTACTGGTACGTGAATTTCATCGGCATAATGTGCCAATCCAAAATTTCTAATTTGTGATTCTTGAGGATTTGCAACATGCCATTCAAACTCATCTCTAAAATGTCGGATAGCTGCTGCTACAGGCCAAGCTGCTGCATCACCTAAAGGACAAATTGTATTTCCCTCTATTTTACGTTGAATATCCCACAATAAATCTATATCGCTACTTGACCCTTTTCCACTTTCAATTTTCCAAAGAATTTTTTCCATCCAGCCAGTCCCTTCTCTGCAAGGACTGCATTGCCCACAACTTTCATGTCTGTAGAAACGAGCTAATGTGTAAGTATTTTTCACAATACACTGGTCTTCATCTAACACAATAAACCCACCACTACCCATCATAGAACCAGTAGCAAAACCGCCATCTGAAAGGCTTTCATAGTTCATATATCTTGGTTCGCCTTTAGCAGTTTTTAGTAACAAATTAGCTGGAAGAATTGGAACTGATGATCCACCTGGAATACAGGCTTTCAATTTTTTTCCATTTTTTATGCCACCACACCATTCATCGCTGTAGATAAATTCTTCAACGGTAATAGTCATATCAATTTCATAAACCCCAGGTTTATTGATATTGCCACAAGCTGAAATTAATTTTGTTCCTGTACTTTTTCCAACACCAATTTTTGCATACTCATCTCCACCCATATTGATGATTGGCCCAACGGCTGCAATTGTTTCAACATTATTAACCACAGTTGGTCTTTTCCATAAACCTTGCACAGCTGGAAATGGTGGTTTAATTCTAGGATTACCGCGTTTTCCTTCAAGGCTTTCTATCAACGCTGTTTCTTCTCCACAGATGTAAGCACCTGCACCACGTTGAACGTGAATATTACAATCGAAGCCAGTACCTAAGATATTTTTTCCTAACCAGCCATTTGCTTTTGCTTCATCAATAGCTTGTTCTAAAATATCAACAATCCAAGCATATTCACCACGTATATAAATATAAGAATCATTGCTACCCAGAGCAAATGAACTCACAATCATTCCTTCAATTAACAAATGAGGAATGAATTCCATTAAATATCTATCCTTAAAAGTTCCTGGTTCACTTTCATCAGCATTCACTACCAAATGACGAGGCATACCTTCAGGCTTTGCAATAAAACTCCATTTCATTCCTGCAGGAAAACCTGCACCACCACGACCGCGTAAACCGCTTTTCTTCACTTCTTCAACAATGCTATCTGGATTCATTGTTTTCAAAGCTTTCTCCACACTTTTATAGCCACCTTCACGACGATATACATCATATAATCTGATGTTTTCAACGTGTGCTTTTTCTAATAATAATTTTTTACTCATATTTTCCTATTAAGGAATAAATGTTTTAATTCATTTTAACCGCTTGCCTTGCTACTAACTGCCAGTCTTTATTTTTCTTAACCCAAGTAAAGGTTATTTTCATATTTAATTCTAAAGGTTGTTTTTGATAATTCATTACAACTTTAGAATTCATATTTACAATTGCAGTGTTATCATAAATTCTGATTTTCAGATCAGATGGTTCAATAGACTTATAATCTTGAACCAATGAAATGACATCGCGAATCAACTCAGCTTTTGTTTGAATCATAGCATTGGTGTGACCATAAGTTACATCCTCTGCTAAAACTTTTGAAAGAGCTACACTATCTTTTGCTACCAAAGCATTTCTTAGTGTCATCATTTTCATCATTATTTCCATTCTTGTTTCATCTTGTGCAAATGACACAAAACAAATAAGCGTTAGAAGAAATATTGAAAATATTTTTTTCATCTTATTTAATTCACTTTTACTGCTTGCCTTCCCATTAATTTCCAATTCTTTTTTACCTTAGTCCAGGTTTGCAAAATGCTTAATTTTAAGGGAATCACTTTACCATCTTGTTTTGTTTCTGTACCAGTTAATAAACATCTAACAACAGCTGTATAATCATTAACAACAACCTGATTAATTTCTGTTTTAATATCAGTGTAAGTTGATACATTGTGAGAAGCATTTTCAATTACTTCTTTTCTATTTTCAACCTTGCCTCCACTATGACCATAATTTACTTCATAGTTCAACAAATTTTCTAAAGCCAAACTATCTTTATCAATAAAGATGGCTTTATGAAGTTCTAATGCTTTATCCGAAACTTGTTTGATTGGCTTGTATTGAGCCAGTCCTGCAGTAAAGAAAAAAGCAAATAATATGGTTACTGTTAATTTCATTTAATTATTTCGCTGGCGTTTTTTCTACATTCTTCTATTATAGCATCCACTCTTTCTTTTGTTAAATGTTCTTTGTAATGTTTACCCATTTGCATCATAGGTGCATAACCACAAGCACCGAGGCATTCAACAGTTTTTAAAGTAAACATTCCATCGGGTGTAGTTTCTCCCACACCTATATTTAATTTTTGTTTGATATAGTCTATAATATCATCGCTCCCACTAACCATACAAGGCCCAGTTTGACATACTTCAAACATGTATTTTCCCACAGGTTTTAAATTGTACATACTATAAAATGTAGCTACCTCATAAACCTCAATTGGAGTTATACTTAATAATTCAGCCACATAATCCATTGTATCGCTGCTCAACCAGCCTCCAAAACTTTCTTGTGCTAAGTGCAATACTGGCAACAAAGCACTTTTTTGTTTGCCTTCTGGATAGCGACTAACTAACCTGTTAAACTCCTTAAGTTGTATCTCGTTAAATTTCATTGTTTAATTCAAAAGTTAAAAGTCAACACATAAAACCTTTTGTTTTGACTTTTTATTTTTTAATTTAATTATGCATCCAATTCTCCAGCAATTAAATTCAAGCTACTCATTGTAATAATGGCATCACTCAACATGGCATTATCTGTTAATTCGCTGTAGGCTTGATAATAAATAAAGCAAGGTCTTCTGAAATGTAATCTGTAAGGACTTCTACCAGCATCACTTATTAAATAAAAACCAAGTTCACCATTTGCACCCTCTACAGCATTATATATTTCACCCTTAGGAATTTCAGTTTCGCCCATAACAATTTTGAAGTGATAAATCAATGCCTCCATTTTGGTATAAACATCTTTTTTCTCTGGCAAATAATAAGCAGGACAATCAGCGTGAAAAACATCAGCTTCAGCTCCTTTAAATTCTTGTACTTTTTTATATGCTTGCTCAATGATAGAAAGTGACTGCCAAACTTCTTCTCCTCTAACCAGCCATCTGTCGTAATTATCGCCAGTTGTTCCTACTGGAACAGTGAAATCGAAATCTTGATAACTACTATAAGGTGTGTGAACACGAACATCGTAATCAACTCCAGCAGCTCTTAAATTTGGACCAGTGAAACCATAATTCAAAGCCCTTTCGGCACTAATGGCACCTGTATCTTTAGTTCTATCAATAAAAATTCTGTTACGTTTAAAAAGATTCTCAAATTCTTTCCAAACTTTTGGAAATTCCTTTAAAAAAATTTCCAGTTTCTCAAATGCAGCATTCGAAAAATTTCTTTCAAAGCCACCTATTCTACCCATATTAGTGGTTAATCTTGCCCCACAAACTTCTTCGTAAATTTCATACACGTGTTCTCTCCATTGCATTACATATAAGAAGCCAGTGTAAGCACCAGCATCAACACCAACAATTGAATTACAGATTAAATGGTCTGTAATTCTTGCTAATTCCATTATTATTACACGTAAATAATCAACACGTTTTGGTGTTTCAACTTTCAATAATTTTTCACAAGTTAAATGCCATCCCATATTATTAATGGGCGAAGAACAATAGTTTAATCTATCCGTTAAAGTTGTGATTTGAAATAATGGTCTTCTTTCGGCAATTTTCTCAAAAGCACGATGGATATAACCTACAGTTTGTTCTGCACTAACAATGCGTTCTCCATCCAACTCAATAATATTTTGAAAAACACCGTGAGTTGCAGGATGCGTTGGACCTAAATTAAGCGTTGTAGTTTGCTTTTCTATAGAGCCTTCTGGCAATTTAATATGATGATGTAAAACGTCTGACATTTTTATTTAAAATTCAAAAATTAAAATTCAAAAGATAAAATTTATAGCACTTTATTATTCTCATTGTGCTTTTCATCTTCCGCAATTGTTCCTATAGTAGACTTTTCAGTTCCAAAACCCAATGTTCCACCTCTTCCAAACATTTCATCATCTTTATCAATTCTTGTTTGGTCTTCTAATGGAAATTCTTTTCTTAAAGGAAAATAATCCATTTCATCGACATTCAAGATTCTTTTCAAATTTGGATGACCGATGAAATTAACTCCAAAAAAATCATAGGTTTCTCTCTC